>JAILLW010000131.1 GCA_024692955.1 Lachnospiraceae bacterium
ACAAACTGTAATATCTGTCACGGCTGGTATAATTCGCACGTGTATTTATTCTGTTCAGCTGCTCTATTTCTTTCTCAAGAGTGTTGAAATCCATAACCCTAATATACCTTATTACTCATACGATACCAGTAAATCAAATCCGGCGCTCATAGTTTGCGATGCCAATTCTACAGATTGTCCTTTTGTAATCTCTATTCTCTTTACAGGTTCTGCATTCAAATTTGCAGATCCGTCATCGTTAGGTTCAACCATATAGCCATCCATATCAAGAACCACCTTATTATCCGTAACAATTTTTATAAGCTTGAATGCCCCGGCAGACAAAAAGTACTCTTATCATTCTATTCTTTTTGGTGTCCGTTCATACCCCAGTTTTCTAATGGTGGTTCATTTATAATGACAAAAACATCTCCCGGGTCTATTGAAAGCCTGTTCTTAAGATTATCCGTAATCATTTCTATGGCTTTTCCCTTCTGTTCTTTCGTTCTTCCGGGAAATATCGTCATTTCGATTATCATAAAATCATCCGACTTAAACGATGGAATTTCAAAATTGTCTTTTTAGTACTCTGCAATCCTCTGAAATCTGTCCCAATCCTCAATACCTATAGAATCCATAAGTCCATCATGTATGCAGTCAAGAACAGTTTTCTTAAACTCTTTGCTTTTCCCTTTAAGCATCTCAACTTTAACCAACGGCATAAAAGCTCCTCCAAACAATAGTATTCCGGAATATAGGTACTGTTTTCCGCAGGGTCTGATCCGTCGCAGTTTGGGAGTATTTCCGCGTCCGCAAAGAACATCATCCGATGAAAGGCGGCGAGCAGTTGCGGGATATCCCGGAAATCCATGCAAATTGAAACCGGGCTGAAATACTCTCTTCAACTGTTTTGAAAAAACGAAAGAGCAGTCAGTGTTCCCGCATTCTTCTTCAGCCTCTTAAATACATACACCTGAAGCGCAAACGCGAGCGCTATTGCTGCGACAACCATAATTACACCGAAGGCCTGCATCAATCAGTCCGAGATGCCTTCCCATGGCAAATCCAAGCATCATATGGCTTCCTTGTTCTGTTATTTGTGAAATTTCCTCCCTTATCCTTTTGTTTTCCGCCCATACCCCGGTTTTGGTTTTCCCCTTCGGCCATCAAACGGTAATCTCAATCTGATTCCCTTCAAAACCGACTATGCAGCTCTCATAATAGCCGTCACCTGTAGTTCGGGGACCGCTCAGTACTTCAAAACCGTCTTCCCGGAATTGTCCTGTCAAATGATCGACTTTCTCGACACTTCCTGCGTAAAAAGCTATATGGATATATCCGGTACGATTGATCGACTTTGTAATATCCTCCATGGAAGGCTTGTTCATAATCTCAAGCCGCGCCCCGTCATCAAAACTGATAAAGAATGATCTGAATCCCGTTGTTTCATTATGATATCCGCCATTGGACACCCCTCCGAGGTACTTCACAAAGAAATCTCTGGCAGCTTCCAAATCATTCACGTACATTGCAATATGTTCTATCTTCATATGAACGTCCTCAAATACCCCGTAAGTTCAGAATCCGTCTCGTCAGAAACACTCATCGTATTTACGCATGTGACAGATCCGGAAAGTACAGTTTATCCTGTTCTATCGACTCAAGTTCTTTCCCTCTGTAAAAAAGTCTGTAGTCATCACCGCCATCATATACTTCGGAAATGCATATTTTCATATCTTCATCATGAGGAGTGAATCCCAGTCTGCATTTATGATCCTCCGGACCGATGCGCCCCACAACATCCGCGAGTGCGGCTTTTTCCCTGCACAGTACGGATTGCAATACAGTGCACTCTTCCTGCTCAAGCACGATAAAGCACCCGATATCATCAGCGTAAAACACATTATCAAGACCGGCAGTATAGAACATCTGCAGGCCATACTTATTGATCTGCTCAAATGAAGAATGATATGCGCTGTTCCGGACAAGATCCAGGTATTTCTTCTTTATTTCATCCCCCATATTCTTTATTGGCTTAAACCTGTCTTTTGTTCCGTCAAAATGGCAGAATTCATCTTTTACATAATACCTGTACTGATTTTCAACCTTAAATCCCATCTTCCGATAGAATTCCACTGCGCTCAGATCACCGAAGAGGTAGATGCCGTCGCATTCCCGTTCATATTCTTCTATGACATGTTTCATCAGTTTTGCCGCGAGGCCCTGCCTTCGACAGCCTTCATCCGTCATAACGGTTCCTATCTGTACATAGTATCTCACGGAACCGTTCTGCATAAACTTCATCCGGTTCGCAGATACATTTGACACGATCCTTCCTTCATCCGCAAAAGAATACGGGATATAATCCCCTTCGAAATACCCCTGTGTGACCCAGCTTTCAAAATCGAATCCAAACGTATTTCTGGTTAACTCGTTCAACATATGACGGTATGTATCATCCCTCATGTAATCACTGACAAGTTCCATTGTTTTCCTCTCCCGAAATGCCTTATTTCCTTTCACTTCCGATCCTTGAATTTATGAATTCAATATCCTTCTTTGTCCTGACCGCATCAACAGAATACGCCAGAACCAGAACGATCCCGACATAGATGAATGCCATCCAGAAATTACTCTTGTAAAACCAGCCGGAAATGAAACCGAACAGCATCACGATCCCCGATGCCAGTACATATTTTACCGCATAGCTGCCGAGAATGGAGAGCGTCGTATACTCATCTATGAAAAAATTGGCAGCCGAAATGATAAATGACAGACAAAACAGCCGGATCACAAGCAGTATCTCATCAGTCATCCCGACCCACATCATTGATACACAGAATACGCACAGTATCATCAGTGCAGCCAGAATACATGTATCTCTCAGAATTCGTTTCATATGGATTTCCTCTTAAATATCTTCTTGATCTCGGGGAGATATTTTCTGGATACGATCAGTTTTTCATCATTATCCATGACCGCCTCAAGATGACTGTTTCTGATCTGTCTTATCTCCTTTAAATAATCCGTGTTCATAATGCATGTTCTGGAGATTCGTACAAGTCCTGTTTCGTATATACTGTTTTCAATATCCGGCATTGATCCGTCGATCCTGTATACTTCATCCCGGGTATATAAAAACAGTTTCCTCTCCACATTCTCAATATAGTAAACATCGGATATGCCGATGCTGACGGACTTATCATCGCATCTTCCCGCAAAGGTCAGATTCATTCCGTTGATCTTTCTGACCAGGGTTTCAACCGATTCATTCCACTGAGGATACTCTATGATGACAGTCAGAGGCTGCCCCTTCACTTCTCTTTTTTCTACTCTCATTTTTTACAATCATCCACAGTCTGATCGCCGAGACCGGTATGCCGGCCGTCAGTACGATGATCCCACCCGCAAAGCTGTACGGTGCCCATATAAGCATTATATCCTTAAGCCCTGCCCCGAAAACAGGCGGCATTACCGCGCATACGGAAGCAGTTATAACGATCTGGAAGCATCCTGTGAAGATGGGCACTCCGCGTTTTCTGGCAAAGACCGAAAGCAATATAAGCAGGATCCCGCTTACCGTCACGGCAGTAAAGATAATATCAAATACCGTCCAGACATCCGTCTTCAGGCTGCCAAAGCCCCCGCCGGTACATGCCGCATATATCCCGTTGCACAGGCTGTCCGTAGACGCAGCCACATTCATATTTGCAAGAACACATACCCCGGTCTGTTCCCTGTCCGAGAATACGATCCTTGACGAGTAATCGGGAGTACCGCCGGAGTGGCCTGTGGTCCCGTTTTCAAAGGCTTCCCATCCCGAATAATAATCTCCCGGATCATGGAGGGACCCCTTTACGACGCTTAAAAGAACTTTGTATTCTTCGGGAATATCGGCCGTTCCGATCCATATACGGATCCATCGGGTCATATCCGCAGCGTTGGAATAAAAGTATCCTGCCGGGATCCTTCCCGGAGATACCGGTATATCATATTCGAAAGCGTGCCGGTATCCGGGTCTTGAGCCGCTGATGATGCTCTCCTCCCCGTCACGCACCTGCACATACGTATTCGTAAGGCCGAGCGGGGCAAGGATCTTTGTTTTCATGTATTCTTCATAGCTTTGTCCCGAAACCTGCCCGATTACTGCTCCGAGAAGATTATAATTCACATTGGAATATGCATACCGGTTACCGGGTCTGTAATGCAGCTCTTTTCCGGAAATGTCATCAACCCACTCCGCAAGAGACATATCTTCGGATGCACCCGGATAATCCGTCTCGCTGTTGGTATATCCGCTCGTCTGAGTCAGCAGCTGTCCGATCGTGATATCACAGGGTTTACTCTCATAGTATGCGGTAAACCCCGGCAGTATATCCGATATCGGATCATCTTCGGATATCATTCCGTCAGCGATCAGCTTCTGAACCGCAAGTCCGGTAAAGGCCTTGGTCATCGATCCGATCAGGTACAGCCCTTCGGCATCGCCGTATACTTCGGTTTTATCTCCCCGTACAACCGCCACGCTCACCGCGCCGCATTTTGTATTGTCTCTGAATTCCTCAATGCGATCCGAAATGAGGCCGTCAGTATCCATCGCATTTGCGAATACGGAACTGCTCATAAATACCGGCACTGTCAAGATCAGAATGATAACCTGCTTTATTCTCTTCATTAAACGATCCCTCCATGATCTGCTCTTATACTATCTGTGCTGATCATAGCGGAATCGCATGGCGGTCACAATATCCGGCCGCGGATGTTGCAAATACGGTTACACTTGTTGCAAATATGTGGCGATTCGGTTCGACTCTTTAAGGATCGGAATCATACCTAATAATACTCGGCCAGAATACTGCCGTCTTCATTAAATACGACATGCTGGCCCTTTTCATTATAATGCAGCCATCCATCCAGGACCTTTTGATAATCATCCGTACACTCGCCATGGTCACCGGGGAATACCATAAAACAGTTTCCATCCGGGTCTATGGCCACCTGCCGAAATACATATCCCTCATAATCCGGAAGGCCGGCCGGGCCGGTTTCTTTTGCGTACTCCTGCCATACCTTCACGGTGAATGTTTTATCCGGATACTTTTCCTCCAGATATTCTTCAAACATTTCCCGTCTTTCCTCGATCGTTTCTTCACTGATCTTTTTGTCCGATCTGATCGTACACCCGCCAAGCAGGCCGGATATGCAGATGCAGATTGCCGAAAGCAGGAGGGGCCTTATCACTTTTTTCTCCTCAGGCCTTCTTTGCATAATCCGCGAGCCATCCGGTAAGCCCCTTCGGGAGCCTCGGATCCATCGGGGTTCCGTCATCAAACATCAGGTTGGACTGAACCGCGTTCATAAGGCAGTGCTGCCCCATTTCGATCCCGCCGATGATCGAAGCGATGCCCTTGTCGCCGTTCCTCGTCCATTCCGGAAGAAACAGGAATGCGTTTTTCATGCGTTCAAGCCGGTCCATCCGGTTCTTCAGATTTTCCTCATACGGATGGAACTCGTCTCTTTTGCAGATGGCAAGGAACAGGCATTTGCCCTTTTCGTCATACCGGTCGAGGCCCGCATCATCCGGAAGCGCGTCGCTTCCGACGGGAATGACGATATCAAAATCATCCATATAGTTATCCATCAGCCGCAGTACGAACGTGGCCCCCGATGAATTGCCAAGGATTACCCGGAGCCCTACACCGTCCGTCTTTTCGGCAATAAAATCGAGAAAGAGACTGTGCACGATCTCCAGATAATCGGGCGACCAGTATCCCTGTACCCTGCCGTCTTCGTCACGATATTCATTTGCGACGGGGATCAGGATATACGCCCCCCGGAGCGTTTCCTGATACGCATCGGAAGCATACAGTTCGGCACCGGTAAAATTGATGCAGATATCTCCCTCAAGCGCATTGCTCGTTCCGTGCAGAAAAGTCAGAAAAGTCAGCTTTCCGTCATCGGATGCGCCGTATTCCCGCGGATCATACCAGTAATACTTAAGCGATGCCCCCTTATGTGTGTACTCCCCCTTATGAAAGCGTCCGAACAGTTCGCCGACACGGTAAGTGGGGGCATTGGAAATAAAAGCCCCCTCCGGCACTTCATCATACCAGGATGCGTATACCTCTGACATGTTTTCCCTCCTCTTTCCTCTAATTCTCATAGAATCCGTCGATCATTCCGATCAGGCGGCTTGCGTTGATCTCAAGCTGTTTTCTTGAGAGTGAGCCGTCTTTAAGTGCCGCGAGCACTCTTTCGTAATCCTTTTTGGTGCCGGGCATGAACAGTTCTCCTCCCGCCTTCGCGACTTCATCCGAACGGGCGCCGCGGTAAGCGGAATCCGGGCCGTTCATGATATCTACTACCCAGTCTGTCATCACGATCCCTTCGAATCCGAATTCGGCTCTTAAGACATCTTCTATGAGCCCTCTGTGCTCGGATGTGTGAGTACCGTTGAGCAGATTATAGCTGGTCATGACGGCTTTTGGTTGGGATTTTCTCACGCAGATCCCGAAGCCCTTAAGATAGATCTCCCTCATCGCTCTCTCGCTCACCTGACTGTTATTGCAGTAGCGATTGGTCTCCGCGTTATTCGCGGCATAGTGCTTTATCGTGGTCCCGCACCCTTTGTGCTTCTGTACGCCTTTCGTGATCGCTGCCGCGGTTTCTCCCGAAACAAGAGGATCTTCCGAATAGTACTCAAAGTTTCTTCCGCAGAGAATGCTCCTGTGAATGTTCAGAGCGGGAGCAAGCCACAGATGCACCCCGAACTCCTCCATCTCTTCACCCACGATGTTGCCGAAGGCCTCCGCGAGTTCCGTATTAAAGCTCTGGGCTATCGCCGTCCCGATCGGTATCATGGTTGCGGAATGCTCTTTTATCACCGCATTTTGGGGAACCTTTTTCCCGCCCATTATCCTTTTATACAGAAATCCCGCTACGGGCCCCATCATCTCAAGCATGCTGTCCATCAGCATGCCTTTGTTCTCGGCATCATACTGGTACCCGCCTTCTTCATAGTAGCGGAGCGCGACCCGGACTCCGGCAGGACCGTCGGCCATGATAAGAGGTCTGATCCCTTTTGAGACAAGCTGCGACGTGGTTTCACCCGCCGCACCCGCAAGATGCTTCGCGGCATTTCCGATGACCCCGAGCCCCTTTGCATTCGGATCAAAGTTCCCGATCTGCAGAAAGGCCAGTTCTTCATCGGTAAGCGCTTTTATTCTGGGATCGACTTCGGGCTCTTTATCATAAGAGACTTCTCTTTGCTCAAAATCCTTCGCCGTCAGTGTGAATGTTGTTATATCGTCCGGAACAGGCTCATCCTTTCCGTTTTCCGGCTTAATGTCCGTAAAGTCCGGTTTTCCGAGGCAGTTCCGGGTTTTCAGCGTTGTGACCGTCTCATCAAGGGTCACGGCGGCGGCAGGTACGGTATCCACCGAACTGTTGCCGGCGCGGATGATATATCTTCCCTTTTCAAGCACGTAGCCTTCCGACTGTTCATCATATGAAGCAAAATCGGACAGTTTAAAGGAAATCCGAAGCTCACATTCCCCGCCGCTTTCAAGCAAAGGTGTCTTGGCGTAGGCTGCCAGCTGCTGATACGGCTGATCAAGCTGATCGGCGGGAGAGGAAAGGTAAACCTGGATGACCTCTTTCCCCGCGTATTTCCCCGTATTCCGGACATGCACCTTCACGGTAAAGACGTCCCTGTCAGCCTCCACGCCGGCCGTTTCCGTCTTGAACTCCGTATAGGACAGTCCGTATCCGAAAGGGAAAAGGGGGGTCTTATGAAAGGTATCGAAATAACGATAGCCGACATAGATTCCCTCTTTATAGCGATTGTCATTCCAGTCTCCGAAGGTCCCTTCAGTCGAATACTCCCCGAACTCAGCCCAGGTGGTCGTGAGTTTTCCGGAAGGATTCTGCCTGCCGAGAAGGATATCGGAAAGGACAGCGCCGCAGTCCGTACCGAGCTGGGATAAAAGAAGTATGTCCTTTACCTCCGCCACGGGAGAAAGGTCAAGAGCGCCTCCGACATTCAGGACCAGCAGAAACCTGTCATAGATCTTATTTAAAAGGAGGATGTCCCTGATTTCGGACTTCGCAAGTCTGACATCGCCCTCCGAAACCGCTCTGTCACTTCCCTCTCCGGAGTTTCTTGCCACAACATAGACGGCCGTCTCACACTCTTTTTCGATTGCAAGGTCATGGTCGGGCTCTTTCATCACCTTCCCCATGGAAAATATGAACGCATTCTCATGCCTTGATCTCGCTTCTGCTTTGAGCTCTTTGATATACTTTTTCCGGGCCTGTTTTCTGACTTCATCATAGGCATCGAGCCAGCTCTTTGAAACGATCGCAAACCCCGCTCTTTCAAGCCCCTGTTCGATCGTAAAGGTCTCTTTTGAATTCACTTCTCCCGAGCCGGTACCGCCCTTTATCGTGTAGCGGACTCCCGCGCCGTATGCGGCAATATCTCCCGGCCGTTCAATGGGAAACTGCCCGCTCTTCTTAAGAAGGACCGTGCACTCCGCCGCGTTGCGGTTTACAAATTCCGTACGATTGCCCGAAGTGTTTATCATTGAGTCACCCCCTTTTGTCAGGTATCCTGCGTCAGTCCCGCACCATCCCTTTCATTATATCAGAGATGGCTGCATCAGGCACCGAAAATTCCCGGATCACGATCTTCTCATTCTTTCAAGGGCCGTCTTTATTTCTCCGCATATGCGATCCGCTTCACCTTCCGTGTGCTTTTTTCAAGCCGGACGGATTCTTCCGCCGTTTCCTTTATACCAGTACTTTTCGAACGCGCCGTCATAGGCAATGCGGTCGTTGATGACCGTCCGGCTCTTGTCAAAAAAGAGGAAATATCCGAAGATGGAACTGTTGATCTGTGTCGGATTAAAAACTTGTCCTGAAGGTTGTTCACCTCATGAGTATTCGGAAATTTCAGCGCTTTATCCTGAAATCTGAAAATATTCACCGCAGGATTTCCTTATCCGTGCTTCTCTTCTGATGCTTTCTCATGCTCATTTCTTTCCCGCGTCCGCTTTATGCGAAGTACCCGGGTATCTCAATACTCCACTTTAACGGTATCCAGTCCGTAAATTTCCCTGAACCGCTTCTCGTCTTCCGGGCATGTTATCAGCATGACTTCGGTAAAATGCCCGTCCTTCCTGTTTTTAAATCCCGCGACCTTCTCTCCGGTGCAGATGGAACATCTTATGACCGCATACTGGCTCTCCGGATCAAATCCGATCCTTTCGACAGGATTCTTTTTATGAAATAGTTTTGGAAATCTCTTCATCGGTGGTGTCACATTTATCCGGTCCCGGAGCAGTGAATTCCGTGTCCTGCTTCAACGCGCGGATCCGGATGCCATAAATACGGATGTTCCTGCCGCAGGCATCAGATGATCGTATAGGTATCCCGCATTTCTTTGGCTTCATAGAGCGCTTTATCCGCGGTTTCGATCAGATTGTTCACGAGTTCCGTACCGAACGCGCCTCCGAAGCTCATGGTTATCCGGACCTCCGGATTGTTTTCAAGGACGATCTTACGCAATGCCGTCTTCAGGTATGACAGTTTATTCTCCAGGTCTTCTCTGGTAATGTCAAAGAATACCATCATAAACTCATCTCCGCCGTAGCGAATGACCACATCTTCCTTTCGGACGGACTGCTCCAGGACCAGCGCCACTTTTTTGATTGCTTCATCCCCGCCCCGGTGGCCGATGGTATCATTGATCTGCTTGAAAAGGTCGATATCGCCCATCACCACCGCGTTGCACGGCTCGAAAACAAGCTTGTCATCCAGAAACTTTCTGTTACGGATCCCGGACAGCGAGTCCACATAGATCTCCGTCTCAAATTCGGAGATCATTTTCTGCTGGGCCAGATTCTGGAGTTTCGCATCCGTGGTATCGTGACAGCCGTAAACGATGTGCGCGATGCTTCCGTCTTCGTTCCGGTCGCCGATCATAAAGATCCCTTCAAACCAGCGATGCGCGCTTTCACTGTAGAACTCCATGCCCGTTGATCCGTGCTTTTCGATCGCGTCGAGGATTTTGTCCTTATCGAGCCAGTCATACAGGCCTTTCCGAAAGCTCTCCGCCACCGACATGTTCACATTATCCCTGAGAAACCGGATGGCATCCGGATCCTTCGGCACCATTTCCACATATTCATTGGTGCTGATCATGCGGTAACTCATATCGCTTACATCGATATATAAGGAGAAATTAAAGATCTTTCCGAGAGCCTCGATGATCTTCAGGTACTCCTCCAGTTCCTGCTGCGCGGTGATATCCCGGTAACAGCCCATATAGATCTCAAGGGAGCCGTCGTCCGGGCGCCGGATGAATCTTCCCGCTCAGGTAACCCAGATGATGCTTCCATCCTTTTTCTGCATGCGGTAGGTGGCATGGGTGATATCCGGCAGATCACGGTGAACGCGTACCGAATCCCAGAAAAATTTGACTATGGCGTCCCGCTCCTCGGGAACAAGAGTCTTAACCCAGCTGTCAAATTCATTGGGAAGATCTTCCAGTCCGTCGTAGCCCAGCATCTGTCTGGTTTCATCGTTGAACTCAAAGCCAAGCATGTTCTCGTCACGGTCAAACGTGCAGAAATACATACCCGCTTTCAGCCCCTTGGCAAACATATCCTCTCTGAATCTGGCAATCCGGTATTTGCCGTTCGCCTCATCGATCCTCCGGTTGCACTCCTTTATGATCTCATGCTGTTCCTCCGGATAGGCGGACAGGTCAAACAGAGGTATCGCATCCTCTACCAGCACGCTGGCTTCCGCGGAAAACCTGCCCACTCCTTTGTCAATGCTTTCTGCGATCGAATTTTTTCCATCCCGGCTCCTTTTCAAGTGAATATATTTTCTCCTCATCTTAAGTGCGAGGGTCCTAAGAAAAGGCTAATGTAATTGATGACCGATTTCAAGTACAATTTTTTAAAAATCCGGTTCTATTTCGCAAATTGTGCGAAACTTCACATCCTTGCGATCTTTGTGGCGACCTTTTCCTGAAATCTCACATCGTGTTCGACCAGAAGCATGGTCGGTTCATAGTCAAGGATCAGTTTCTCGATCTGCATTCTGGAAAAGATGTCAATGAAATTCAGCGGTTCATCCCAGATATAAAGATGCGCGGGCGTGATAAGGCTCGACGCGATCAGCACTTTCTTCTTCTGTCCCTCGGAAAAATCCTCCATATTCTTTCCAAACTGCTCCCGTCCGAGATCCAGTCTTCTTAACACCGCAAGCAGCAGACTTTCGTCAAGCCCCCGGCTTTCGGCAAAATCCCGCAGCTTGCCCGACAAAAAGGAGGTGTCCTGGCTGACGTAAGAGATTCCGATCCCTGCAGGGACCTCCAGCCTTCCGGACAGGATAAGGCTTCCGGGATCTTCGAACCCGGGAAATCCCGCCGCATGAAGGATCGCGTGCAGAAAACTGGATTTCCCGCACCCGTTCTCCCCCGAAAGGACTGCGCGATCTCCTCTTTTGAGCTGAAACCGGAAGCCCTCCGTAAGCGGTTGGGGCGCCCCCTCATACCGGAGGCTAAGGTCCGAGGCCTCAACAAGAAGCTCCCTGTGAAACGAAAGCGGCCGGATCTTTAAGTCCGTCACCTTCTCGATATCGTTCAAAAGTCCCTCTTTTTCCTCGATCTCGCGGTTCATCCTCGCTTCATATACTTTCACCCTCTTTTGCATCTTCTTGGTCTTTGCGCCGATATAGGCTCTTGTGGCGATGCATCTGTCAGGCTCCTTTACGGGATCGAAGCCGATCTTGGTGCTTTCGTTCTTATCGGCCCATCTGCCGCTCCGGTCGGCCGCCGCTTTCAGCTTTCCGATCTCCTTAAGATGCTTTTCATTCTCCGCCTTCCGAAAGGCATCCTGCTTCTCCTTATTCTCCCACCATGTCGAAAAATTGCCGGTCCGGACTTCGATCGTCTCCCGGTTCAGAACAAGCATATGATCACACACCTTGTCCAGAAGATCCCTGTCATGCGAGACGAGTATGAAGCCCTTCTTGGACGAAAGGTATTCTTTCACGATCTGCCTTGCCGCGCCGTCCAGATGATTGGTCGGTTCGTCGATCAGAAGAAATTTATTGTCCGTCGCGAACAGCACGGCCAGCATCACTCTGGTGCGTTCTCCGAAACTGAGTGTCCCGAACGGCCTGTAAAGGCATTCCGGATCCATTTTCAGCTGGTCCGTCTGTATGAGCACCTGCCAGGATTCCGCTTCCGGCTTCCATATCTCCATCAGCTCCGCACCGGTTTTTTCAAGGTCGTGCTCCTTCAGCGGGTATGGGAAATAATCGAATATCCTGCTTGCGGATATATTTCCCCGATACTCGTATTTTCCCATCAGCAGGTTAAGAAGCGTGGTCTTTCCTTTTCCGTTCCTCCCGATCAGTCCGAGTTTCCAGTCCGTGTCCATCCTGAATGTGGCTCCGTCAAAAATGTTATCCGCGCTTCCTTCATATGCAAAAGTCAGGTCTGTCACCTGTATCTGTGCCATGTCTGTCACCTCCTTATCGAAACGGCATAAAAAAATCCGCTCCATACCGAAGCGGATCATACATACAAATGAAAACCCATATGCGTAACAGGTACGCATCTGCATAAGGCTGCTTCAAATGATCACGACAATCCAATCCGGCATACACAAACGGACCTTTTTAAGGGCCGTCAAAAAACTCATGTCCGCCAACCGAATTATCGAATAATCATTTTTTCACCTTCACGCCGTAAGCGCGCCTTTCACTGTTGTCGTTGCCATATTATCACATCCGGAACCGAATGGCAACCAAAATGGACCCCCGGGACGGGGTTAGTGGGCCATTTTCCCAAAAATGACCCACTAACCCCGTCCCCGAGGGTCATTTTATGCCGCTACCGGTCCAGGTCAGGAATGTCTTATACCCCAGCTTAGAGTACCAGTCCGTCTCATAGGTATAGTGGATGTAACCGTAATCATACAGTTCCTCGCGGAGTATCCCGGTTACGTTCTTTACCATGGTAAGACCGATGCCCAGGTTCCGGTATTCCGGCACCGTACCGACACATCCGGGGCCGCCTATCTTCCACTTCATTCCGTCAACCGTATGCTCGCCGAAATCCTCGATCATACAAAAAGATGCGATCCTGCCGTTTACATATCCGCAATACACCCTCGAGTCCTCACTGAAGAAAGGAACCCAGTGCGGGACCACGGATTCGACGGCTTCCCGCAAAGCATCGAATTCTCCGATATAAATATCGAAAGTAACATCATCGGAAAACTCCTTTCGGTAGCTGCCTTCATCGAATTCCTGAAGCCGAAGGAACATTTCGGAGGCCGGTTCATCGTCGGAGACTTTCCTGACATAATCTCTCTCAAAATACCCGGGGTGCATTTCATGGAAGAGTGAGATGTACTGCTCACGGGTCACAAGATCGCTTCGAAGGATCGAGTAATATGCAGTATCATGGATTCCCGTGTTGTTCTTCTTTGATGCGCGAAGAATGCCGTCAAAATGCATCCCGGATTTTAGCATAACGCGTCCGGATTTTTCATTTCGTACATCGTGTGTCGCGATGATCCTGTTCAGATCCTTTTCTCCGTCAAACAGGTATCGGATCACCGCTTTCAGCGCCTCCGCCATAATTTCCCTGCCCCAATACGCTCTTCCGAGGCAATATCCCAGTTCAACGGTACATGTTCGTTCGTCCCGTTCCACAACCGCGATGCTGCCGATCACATGGTCATCGCCCCTCACGGTGATCCCCCAGTTGTAGGTTCCCCCGTCATCATAGTAACCGGTCCATTCGGTCAAAAGCGATCTGGTAAACTCCATGTCCGGATGAGTGGGCCAGGATAGGAACCTGGTCACCTCCGGATCGGAAGTCCAGTTTTGAAACATATCTTTGTAATCTTCCACAACGTACCTGCGGAGGATCAGCCTTTCCGTTTCGATCGTTTTCGTCCCTGCAGTATTCATATCTCTCCTCAGAAAATATCATCCGAATCCAGGATGATCGTAAAAGGGCCTTCATTTACAAGACTTACCTGCATTTCCGCACCGAACTCCCCGGTATCTACCCGGGGAACTCTTTTACGGCAGCACTCCACGATATATTCATAGAGCCGCTTAGCCTCATCAGGAGCTCCGGCTTCCGTAAAGGAAGGGCGGTTGCCCTTTTTGCAGTCCGCATACAGTGTAAACTGTGAGATCATAAGCAGTTCGCCGTTTACATCCGAAAGAGACCGGTTTGTTTTCCCGTTCTCATCCGGGAAGATTCTCAGCCCCAGAAGCTTGTTGACCATCCTGTCGGCGATCGCTTCATTATCTTCCCTGCCGATGCCGACAAGCACCATGAGGCCTCTTCCTATGCTTCCCTTTATCCTGCCGTCGATCTTGACGTCCGACTCAGATACCACCTGTATTACAAATCGCATTTTTCTTACTCCTGCCTTTGTTCCAAAAATGACCCCCGGGGACGGGGTCAGTGGGTCATTTTCCCCAAAATGACCCCCGGGGACGGGGTCAGTGGGCCAAAACGAAATAGGGGGTCCCGTCTTTTTTGAAGCAGACCCTGCGTATCATATCACACCGCAGATGCTCTTTTATCCCGGTTTCCGCATGATAAGCAATCATAAGATCTCCATTTTCATCGGTAAAGAAGGAATTGTGGCCGGGCCCGAATTCATCCACATTGTAAAAAGTAAGGATCGGTGCTGTCCGCTTCGTCCAGGAAGCAGGATCAAGCATGTCCGCATTATAATCTGCCGTGAACAGCCCCACCGCGTAAGTGTACGCATTAGCCGAGCCGCCCGAATAGGTAAGATACACGGTATTTCCCCGTATAAAGGCGTACGGGCCCTCGTTGTTAATGGTTCCTGCCACGTTTTCCCAGCCGAAAAGAGGCCGCGAAAGAAGCTGCGGATCGCTCGTAAGCTTCCATGGCTGTTTCTCATCTACGGACGCGATGTACAGCATGGAACCCGTATCCAGAGGGTCCATGATATGCTCTCTGTATGACCATACAACATAGGAACCTTTTCCTGCTTTTATATACGTCATATCCAGAGTAATCGCTCCCCGAGCCAGCGGTGAACCATCCTTTTTCAGCACTTTTACGGGATCGTACCAGCTGTCGGGATCGATGATGCTTCCTCCTTTTTTAAGCTTCATCATATGGCACTGCGGGCCCCATTGTTTCCCGCTTACCGCAAACAGAATATAGAGTTCATCCCCGATCAGGTGGAGCTCCGGAGCCCAGAATGTCTGGATCAGGTTTCTGTCCGGATCATATGGAAGGATCAGATGCTGTTCTGTTTCTTTATCAAACAGCCTCTGCACCGTATCCGCCTCACGGACATAGATCCCGATATCATCCGTATTATCATTTGTCGATATAAAATACCATTTTCCGTCCCGGGAAAAGATCACAGGGTCCCCATAGCCTTCCGCCAGCGGGAAACGATACTTCGAATGTTCCGGATCGATATCGCCGGTGGGCGGATCCCAGAATTCAAGTGCTTCCTTCGCCATAGTCTCATCGGTTTCCAGCGATTCTTCAAGATCATAACCGGACAGTTCGCTTTCTTCTACAAGCCCTATGGTTTTAAACCGTATAAGATCCGTTGTCTGCCAGCACCACAGTCGCCCGAAATCCGTTTCGTAAGGCTGTCCCGACTCCGTGATCCGTCTTCCGCACACCATGATCGATCCGTCATGAGACCTGTATATACGCGGTTCATCGATTCCCAGCGGAATGATCGTGTTTGCTTCGGAAATATCTCCCGGGGCAAACAGAATCCCGTAATTTCGGTTCAGCGGGATCCTCCTCCCCTCTTTCCCTATGGAAAAATGAACGGCTTTCGCAAGCCCGAAAGGATACTCATCACTGTTGATATTTCTCGTGTATACGGTTATTTCGGTCAATGCGTTTTCCTCCATCACTCTGCATAATGACCCCCGGGGACGGGGTTAGTGGTTCATTTTAAATTACATATTGACTTTTCCATTTTGAACATATATAATCAAAAGCAATTCGACTTGTCGGATATATTATCACCAATTCGTTTTACCAACAGGAGACATCTATGCCAAGGAAACCCAGGATCATGAGTTCGACTGGCATATATCACATCGTATTGCGTTCTGTTAATCAGCACATTATTTTCGAAGAAGATTCCGATTACCGAAAATTCCTCTACCTGTTATCAGATTGCAAAGACAAATATGATATCAAGGTATATGCCTATTGTTTGATGGATAATCATATTCATCTGTTGCTAAATTCACCGCCGGATAGGCTTTCAAGCTTTTTTCAAAGCCTTGGAACGAGATTTGTCCGATGGTATAACAGCAAGTATTCACGGACAGGATATCTTTTTCAGGATCGTTTCTACAGCACGGTGATTGAAAGCGACAGAGCTTTTCTCGCTGCGCTAATCTATATCCATAATAATCCTGTTAAAGCAAACATTTGCCGCTATCCTTCCGAGTACCATTGGAGCAGCTTTAACACTTATTATGGCCAAAAGAGCAATTTGGTTGACATAACTTATGCCTGCGTTATCGTGGGTACAGAAGAACTGCTGCATCGGTGCTTTGCCTTTGAATCTGATTTTTCTGATGATGCCCTTTTTGCAAATGACCACAGAAAGGTGCGGCACAGCTTATCCGATGAAAAGGCTTTGTCTATTTTCAAATCTGTCACAAAACTGTCTTCTACATCTGAAGCCTCAACTGTTGGAAAAGTTGAAAGAAACAGATTTGTTCGCACACTTAAGATAAATGGGTTGACTGTAAAGCAGGTGGCCAGGTTTATGAATGTTTCCGAAACTACAGTCAAGCGCCTTTGCAAAATGGACTGCTAACCCCGTCCCCGGGGGTCATTTTTCTTTTTTGAGGAGATATACCAGCATCCCATTTCCATATGGATCGTCCTCCGCACCGAATTCTTCCTTTGCAAAGGCAAACCCGGTTTTCTCCAGCACTCGGACGGATGCTGAATTCCCATGCATAACGCGCCCTTGCAGCACTTCAACGGGAAAACTTTTGAACACGTATGCTGTCATAGCAGTCACCAGTTCGGTAGCATATCCCTTTCCTCTGGCGCTTTCACTGATCACAAATCCGATCTCAACTTCACCGGGTTCTCCGTCCACTTCATTGATGCCGATATCTCCGATCAACTCGCCGTTCAGTTTGGATGCGACACCCAGAACATATGGTAATTGCCGTTTTTGAACGTGCCCGGAGAAAAAACTGATGGCATCTTTCGCCTCCGCAATATTCCCATAGCACTCATTCGGCATCCACTGCTTTACTATGGGATCCAGATGGTATTCATACAATCGTTTCGCATCATCCGGACGGAATCCTCTTACGATCAGGCGTTCCGTTTCAAAAATGACCCCCGGGGACGGGGTTAGTGGTTCATTTTTCATCATTCATCTCTGCATTGATCGTATCTTCGCTGGCAGCCATTGCCTCCAGTGTCATTTCAAGCAGTTTATCAAGTTCCCAGCCCAACTGCTGCGCTCCGCGTTCGATCACGTCTCTGGAGCATCCGGCGGCAAAACCCTTACTTTTGTACTTCTTTTTCAAGGATTTCAGTTCCATATCCTTCGAACTTTTTGAAGGTCTCATAAGCGCGGCCGCCCAGATAAGCCCCGTCAGTTCATCAGCAGCGAAAAGCACTTTCTCCATCTCATGTTCGGGCTCCACATCGATAGTCGCTCCGCATGCGACGGTAATCCCATACCCATGCGAGCAGACAGAATGAATGATATCATCGCTCACCCCGCCTTCTTTTAGGAGCTCGGGTGCTTTCAGGCAGTGTTCGTCCGGATAGAGTTCAAAATCGATATCATGGAGCAGCCCCACAATCCCCCAGTATTCAGCCTGCTCCCCATAACCAAGTTTATTCGCATACCATTTCATAACCTCTTCCATGGTGAGCGAATGCTGTATGTGAAACGGGTCTTTGTTGTATTTCTTAAGTAATGTAAATGCTTCTTCTCTCGTAATCATGATAATGTAACCTTTCAGTCAGCCTTTCGGGTTTCGGTTTACATAAGTTGAACCACTAACCCCGTCCCCAGGGGTCATTTGGGGCAAAATGAACCACTAACCCCGTCCCCAGGGGTCATTTGGGGCAAAATGGACCGCTAACCCCGTCCCCGGGGGTCATTTTTTGAAGATCAGGCGGCCTACGAAGATGAGAAGGCAGGCACCGACCACCGAGGAGATCAGACTGCCTATGATATTCGACACCGAAAAGCCGAGCAGGCTGAACAGAATGCTTCCGACGAAGCCGCCCAGCAGTCCGAGAATGATGTTCCAGAGCCATCCGCCCCCGGTTTTCATGATCATACCGGCCAGACAACCGGCCACCGCACCTACAATAAGTCCAATAATGATTCCCATGTTCTTCCTCCTTTTCCTGATACAATTCCATGGTTTCCGGCATCAGACGGAATGCCTGCTGCCGTATCGAACACACTGCCGGCCTCAGTCGACATTGTATCTTGCTTTCTTTTCGTCGCTTAACGACGCACCGGGAAACTGTTTTTTTGCCTCTTCCACCAGTTTCCCGTAATTCTTATAATGAATCCTGCTGAGTTTTTTCCTGTCAATGCTCACAAGGATCGAATCAGTGCCCTTCAGATACAGGAGTCCGTCCGGCACATAAGCCACCCGGCCGTATCCATCGGTCTCAAACAGGAAGAGACTCACTCCCGTGCACACTGCCATCAATCCGCTTTCCTCATCGCATACGATATAATCGATTTCTCCGTCACTCTCCAGGGTGGTGACATAAGCTTTGGTAGTCATATCAAGGATCCGGATCCGGTAATCATCGCCCTGCACAACGATATGACTCCCGTCATCCGTAAAGGTTATGTAGGAACGCAGGTAGGATTCCAGCGGGACTTCCGCAACAGTGTCGAAAGAAGCCGTATCCGCTACCCGCAGCATTCCATCCGCGCAGCAAAGAGCGAAGTAATGCCCATCGGGGCTTACTGCCATAAAATCCTTAAAGAATCCCTCCGCGACGGTCCGCATCCTTTCATCTTTGAACGTATGCAGCGCCTGTGTCGCGGTATCGATCGCAAAGAGATTTCCTTTTCCGTTCGAGATATATACCCTTTCCGCGTCATCCGAAAGAAGTACATTTCCGATGTCTTCCTCTGCCCGGTACTCGCCGATCACTTTCTTATCGGCAAGGTCGAACACCATCAGGGCGCGCGAGTTCCAGAATACGCATCTGTCCGCGTTCCTGTTCATCTTATACTCGATCATATACTCCGAAAACCCGTAATCGGATGGTACGATGTGCTCTTTCGCGCCGGTATCGCAATCAATGACCGTTATCCCGTTTGAATCCCAGATATAAGCTTTCCTCCCTGCCAGTTTCACGCCTTTGACAAAATCTTCTCCCGCATATTCCACGGCTTTGGTACCGTCCGCATTCATAAAAAGATAGGTCTGAAAATCCCCCTCGGGCCTTACCGTATAAAGGCTTCCGTCCGTTGAAACACCTTCCGGCATTATGCTTTCTTCCAGCGTCACATCGTCTTCCATGTCCGGTGCGTAATGCCAGGACAATACATAGACCTCTCCGGACATGGCCGGCACATAGGCGATCTTCTCCCCCAGCACTGCCCAGTCCTTGATCGTTTCCTCTGTTTCGAATGTATGCTCCGGATAGATCCTCCCCTCGGAGAAATCCAGAAGATCAATGTTTCCCTGCCGGTAGGCGATCCTTCCAAGGGGGCTTCCCACTGTCACGGCCAGCGCGGTCGCATCGCCCGGAAGTGTAAGTGAAGCCACTGTTCTCCCGTCTTTTTCATCAAGCGTAAACGCCTCGGCTTCCAGCGTGATCACAAGCTCTTTATGCTCAACGTCATCTTCCGTGTATTTATGATCCTTGATCAGGGTAACGAACATCGACGCATCTTTTGCATGCGCGGGAATCTCCACAGACCACAGACGATCTCCCTCCGGGGTAAAAAGGTCTGCCATCGTATGTTCCAGGTCTTCTCCCAGTTCGATACTGTTGCAGCTTACGACCGCAATATTTCCGTCCGTTGTCACACAGGAGTTCAGATAAAAGTTTTCCGAAAGGCGGATATCCCGAAGCGTGCCCTTTTTCATGTCGTAAACGGATATATAACCTCCGTCCATCCCGGCCTCATAATGCGAAGTGACATACAGACCATACTCATCACTGTATCTCCCGTCAACCGTAAAAGGATATACCGTTTCGCTTTCGAGTCTTTCAAGGGTCGTCCCGTCGGAGGGATCAAGCACAAGAAAGGCATTATTCAGGACGAGGACAAGTTTTCCGGCCCCCGTGCACAGATCGCACTTTCTTATATAGGCCTCATACTCTTTTTTGTATATCACATTTCCCTGATAATCATATTTGATCAGTTCGTGATCCGTGGTCGTATATATGCCGGAATCGTCCGCATCCGCACTTTTTACATTAATATAATAGTTCGATTCGTTAAGCGGCGGAGTGATGCTCGCAAGCAGCGCCCAGTCCTCCACATTCCATACGTAAGTCCTGCTTCCGTTATCTATGGTAACGAGTTTCCTACGGTCTTCGGTGGCATACATTTCCTTGATGGACAGTTTGTGCTGCAGGATCCTGTCATAAGTCATATTTCTTCCGCAATCATAGGCATAGAGCGCACGGCCAAGCGCATATTCCGCATCCGGGACATAAGGTCTTTCATTGCCTTCGGAGGGCAGACCTTCCATTGCCACAAGGATCGCGTCCTCTCTGTTTCCGGAACGAAGCAGTGACATCGCCTCCTCGGCATAGAACCGGGACTGGTTTTCCTGTTTTCCCTCATACTGGATCGAGATCTCTTCGGCAAGTTTTGTCTTTTCGTCCGCAAGAGCCGCTTTTTCGTCCGCAAGCGCTGCCTTTTCATCAGCCAGTGCCTTCATCTTCGCGGCCACACCGGCATTATAGATTCCGAAAGCCGTCCCCGCCAGTGCAAGAACGGCCGCCGCCGCGGACACAATGGCGATGGTTCTTTTTATCATCCGCTCCCTGTGCCGCTGCTTCAGATCATCATAGGTGCAGCCGATAACAGGTGCGGCAAGGCGCAGGATCTCGGTCCTGAATTTCCTGTTCCGCTCTTTTCTGTCAGCACCCCTTACATCCGCCGCCAGCGGTTCGACCGGATTTCCTTCATCATCGATCAGCAGTTGGGGCGGAAAACTCTCATCCGGCTCTCCCTCGATCAGCACCGCCAGAATATGATTTCTGTCGTGCATTTCGATGAAGCTTTCGATCTCCTTGCATACCCAGTAGGATTCCGGCGTTCTCGGAGAACAGATAACGATCAGATACTCGGATTCCTTCAGCGCTCCCGAAATGTTGTCATCCAGATCGCTTCCGATGGGCAGCTCCTCCTGGTCCCGGAAGACACGCCCCATCTTCTTCTTCCCGATTTTTGCGCGTACCGCGCCCGGGATCTTATAAGTTTCAAGCCCTGCATGAACTTTCTTCGCGATCTCCATATCGAGTTCGGCGTGCCTGTAACTGATAAACGCGTCGTATTTCATATAGTACCGGTTACCCTTTCATATATGTCTTCAGGAAGATTTCCCTCGCGATCACATAGATGTCGGAAGGATCGTCAACCCGGACAGCCAGATAATCACCGGGAACCCCGAGATAATACTTGTCCGGATCCCATACCGTAAACACCTTCACCCTGTGGTCGAGTTCCTTCGCGTAGATCCCCGCTCCGCCTGCAGCCACACAGGGTTTCGCAAAAGGAAGAAGACTCATCCTGTTGCCCGTAGCGATGTCCGTGACTCTTGGCGCATATTCCACTGGGCAGACATACTCTTCTTTCGGAAGCTCCCTGTATCCCTCGTTGAATTTCTGTCTGTTGGTCGGATAGATCTCTCCCTCGATTCCGATGAGAATCACCAGATCTTCTCTGACTTCAACATCCACATCACCTTCCAGCGTTCTTATCATAATCCTGGTGCCGTAAGGAGCAAGCTTTTCGCACTCCACATATCCGACCCTGACTTCCTTCTTGGTATAATGCGTCAGCTTCGAAACGTCCTCGATCCTTTCCCCTGCATACAGGATTTCCGTGTTTTCATAATAATCCCGCATCCTCTCGAAAAGAAAATGTCTGACCGAATCACTGTCATAGCCGATCCCGGCCGCTTCGAGCAGGTCCTTTTTCAGGAGACCGCCCGCTTTGACAAGATGCCCGCCGCCGCCACCGTAGCCCTTCGTAATAAAGGCGGCCAGTTCGCTCGCCTTGACTTCCCTGACACAGCTTCGTACGGAGATCTTGATCCCGAAAGGCATCATGCTGTAAACGAGGCAGGCATCCACGGTATCGACCTCGAGCAGCATATCGCTGATGATCCCGAGGATATTGGGATCACAGGGCTTTGCCTCCACGATCGCATAGGCTCTTTCTTCAAAATAATGTGCATGCTTAAGCGCATCCCCGGCTATGACCAGTTCCTCCCTGGAAAGATTGGAATTTCGGAAAAGAGTAATATCCGCATTCCTCGGGTGGACAAAATCTCTGAGATCCCGGTCGGAAGGATGGGAGATCTCGGTGAATCCGCCGGTATCCGTCATCAGCCCGTAATATAGCGCAGTGGCCAGATTTTCATCCGAATTGATGTCAAAATCCTCCTGCTGCAAAAGCTCATAAAGAACGGTGGAGCAGGATCCGTAATTGCTTCTCACATCGGAAAGCTCAGGCAGGTCTCCGGACACCTGATGATGATCGATAACAGCGATCTTTTCCGCTTCGAACCTTGTTACGTTGCTTTCCCCGTACTGACAGTCCACCGTAATGAGCAGATCCGGTTTTTTCAATTCTTCCACATGATTGACCCTAATCCCGAGGTTCGCGATCATAAGGATAAGGTTGCTCTTGCAGACCGCGTTGCGTCCGCCATAAACAAATCCTGCTTCTTTTCCCGCTTTTTCAAAATACCGCAAAAGCGCGAATCCGCTTGCAAGCGCGTCCGCATCCGGATTGTCATGGCACTGGATCACGATATTGTCATATTGTAAAAAGTCCCTTAAACGCAAAGACATATTCTCCCTCCGGGGATGAGCCGCATCCCTTGATCCGTCACGGAAATCCGGCATGCCCCTTCCGTGAATCCGGGGTCTGCCACTTTTAAATGCTACCATAAAGGCCGCGAAATCTCAACCTTTCCGCGGTTTACATAAATCAATTCGGGGGTATTGGTTTTACGGGAGCAGCCCGAGAGTATGTCTGATGCCTTCCCTTAGTCCCGTCGACGGCATCCGGACTCCGGCGGCTCTTAGTTTCGAAAGATCATAGATCCTGTGGCAAAGATGTCCCGCGTATTCGGGGTGCTTTTCCAGATAGCCCGCAAGCGGGATCTCCTCGAGATTCAGGGTGGTTTTCAGGCAGTCCGCGATGATCTCATAATAGGTCCGGTTCTGAACGGCTTCGGGCCCTCCGATGCAGAAGATCTCCTGAAAGGTCTTTTCATTTTCCGCGCAGTCGATAAGAGCCTGTGCAAGATCATCGACATAGACCGGATGAATAAGATAGGTTCCCATTCCGACGAGGCGGATTGGCTTTCCCTTCCTTATCAGTTCCGGCAGTTCCTTCTGCCGGCTGTGCTCCGGGAAGCAGCCGAGCAGAAAGCCCGGACCATAGATGTGTCCCGGACGGAAGATCGTCGTTTTAAGCCGCGGTCTTCCGGAATGCATATCTGCAAGAAACACCTCTTCCATATGACGTTTATTTCCCGCATAGGTGCAGTCTTCGGTCCTGCCGGGCTCATCCACGCAAATACCGTCTTCGTTCTCGGGAGTTTTCTTGAAACGCCCGTCATATACGGAGTCCGTTGAAACGACAACGAGCCTGTCCGTAAACCGGGGCAGGATCCTAAGATCATCCGAAGCATGCTCGCGATTCATGCAGATGCAGTCTATGACCGCATCCCAGCGGACCTTCTCCCTGTCCAGAACGCTTTCGAATTGTTCCGAATCGTTTCTGTCCGCCGTAAGGGCCCTTACCCCTGCGGGGACTTCTCTTATCCCCCGGGTCAGGGTCCAGACGCGATAGCGCTCCATGGCAATTCTTGCCACAACTCCGCTAAGTCCCCCGCTTCCTCCGATGATCAGCACGTTCATTTTTTCTCTCCCATTCTAGGACTCATTGACCCGTTTTCCGGTCATATGCTCGATCGTCAGTTCCAGACACTGTACTCTCGGTAGCGCACTGGTAAGCTCTTTCTTAAGATAAGCTTCATCATCCGTAAACTTTCGGCACAGATTCGTGCATATCTCTCTGGTCTTATCGGCGTCTTCCACGAGCCGCATACGGCCGAAGATCACGATACTGTTGATATTCAGAGCCCATTCTCCTTCCCTGCGATAGCCTTTATCATACACACAATAACCGACTTTATCGCAAGCGGCGAGCGCATCCAGCTTATGTCCTTCCTTTGCACAGTGAAAATACAGTTTTCCGTCCGCCTCACAGTACCAGTGATCCAGCGGTATCCCATACGGATATCCGTCATCTCCGATCAGGGAAAGGACTCCCCTTGGCTCCTCCTTCAGGATCCGTATACACTCATCTTCACTGATCTGCTGTTTGAATCTTCTCATTGGTCTGAACATGGTATCTCCCTTCCGATGCCTCCGTACAGGTTTATAAAGCGATCATGTATACGTCAGCTTCTTCCCCTCATGGGAATAACTTCTTTCGTATACGCCGCCGGTCTTACACTGTAGCCGGGATTCCCGAAATCCTTAAGGAATCCGTTAAGCTCGTGCCTTAGATCAATGATACCCACCAGTTTCCCCGTCTCATTAAAAGCAAAGCAGGTATCCGTAACGACCCAGTCCGGATTAACCGTGTCTGCCGAAGCATTGCCGGTTCAAGGTATTCCTTACTCCGGTATTTCGCCAACGAAGCGAGTTCGTCCGAATGCTGAAGGAAAACGGCTTAACGATCAGACAGATCGCCAGATTGATGGACATCTCCCCGCCACGGTAAAGAGATTTTGCAAAATGGACCACTGACTCCGTCCCCGGGGGTCATTTTGGTTCACGGTCTCTTCGCCGTATACAGTACATAAGTATCCCGGAATTCGACTCTGTTCCCGCCCTCTTTCACCGCGCTGCGAAGTCCTTCGAAGAATTTCGTTTTATACGGTTCGAGGATCATCATATGATCACTGTGCGTACCGCAGTATAATACGTATTCATCGGCATCAAACACGCGCTTCCCGCAGAAATCGCGCCGGACAAGATCAACATAGCCGTAATCTGTGGCATGGCGGTAGTCGAAAGGTTCTTTCATATCCTTATAAAGAGTGACCGGCTTGTAATATTCATCATAGACTTTCTGGATATTCCGGTAAAGTTCTTCATTGGGGGTCCGGTAATCCCCGATCAGGAACATCATCGCAAGCACGCCGCCCGGTTTCAGCAATTCAAGGGTTTTCGGAAATGCCACACGTTCCGGAATCCATTGGATCGTTGCTGCGGAATAGATCATATCAAACTTTTGTCCGCCGAAATCATGTGTGATAAAATCATCGTTCACGATATGGAAGTTCTGGCGGTTTCCGTATTTTTCCTTCATCTTCGCGTAAAGGTGCTCTCCGAGTTCGATCGCATGGTAATCACATCCGGTATCGAGGATCGGATCCGTCGCCTGCCCGGTTCCGGGGCCAATCTCCAGAACCGATTTTTCCGGCCCGATCTTTGCCTCGGCGATCAGATGCTCAAAAAGTTCCGCACTGTAACGGGGACGGAACCGGTCAAACTGCTCCGGTATCGTATCAAATGTCTTTCGATACTCCGTCAGGCTCTCTCCGTTTGTAATGGGCGTGATCCTTCCTTTATTGACAAGATGGATCTTTCCAAGCTGCCACATAGTGCCGTCCCTGAGAAAGATCGCGCTTTCATCCTCCATGGCACAGATAGGAAGTTCTTCGGAAGCCTCTTTCAGTTTTTCAACAAATTCCTCTCCCTCTTCATAATGAGATTTGATCGTAATATCCGCCAGGCCGAGACCATCGTAGGGAATCGTTGATTCCCAGATGTCAAGCGACTTCTTTCCCATATTTATCGCCCCGGCGCTCACGCCGAGAATAACGGCTTTACTGTTCCTGATCTTATCGGTAAGATCCATATCCCTGATCATTCGCATCTGTTTCGTTGCATTCCCGCCCATGAGAAAAAGGCAGTCTGCCGCCGTAACAAGTTTCCCGGCTTCCTCCGGGGTCTTCCTGTGATCGATCACATCATGTCTGTCGAATGCCATACCACGCTCCGCAAGCATTCCATGCATTCCTTCAGCGTCTTCATCATTTTTCGTATCGTCCTCCGGCCAGGCACTGATAAAGACCAGACTGCTCCGGGACTGTAATTCCTGCTTTAAGACCCCGGCAATCTCATCCGTAAAGTGATGTGTAGGAAATCCGCTGAAAAAGCCAAGCAGTTTTGCGTTCATAGAGCATCGTCCTCCATTTTTTGATTATTATGCATACATGAGGTGGTACGGTTCCTTCCGCCGGTCCAAAATGAACCACTGACCCCGTCCCCGGGGGTCATTTCCCCGAAAATGGACCACTGACCCCGTCCCCGGGGTTCATTTCCGGAGGTTCAGGATTACAACGGCCGCGAGGATCATAAGGATTCCCATCCCCGACAGCAGCGTCAACGGTTCCGAAAACACGAGGATCCCAAACAGTGTTGCGACCATCGGCTCGACCGTGGCCAGTATTCCCGCCCTGCTTGCCTCAACCAACCTCAGTCCCAGAGTATAGGAAAGAAAAGGGATCACCGCCGTGACAAAGGCTGTGATAAAGCAAAAGAGAACCAGTCCTCCCGGATGATCCGCAGCGGCAAACTTCGTCAGCAAATCTCCCGGGCGGCAGAGCAGAAATGAACCGGCCGCCGCCAGCAGAAATGTATAAGTCGTAACGGTATACGGGGAATAACGTTTCAGCGCGATCGTTCCCAGAATGCTGTATAGTCCGTATCCAAGCCCGGATCCCAGGCCAACGAGCAGTCCGGCAGGCGTGATCCCTTCGCCGGAGATCCCCGATACCAGCACGCAGCCGCCAAAGGCAGCGGCGAGAGCCAGAAGTTTCCGTACGGTCAGTTTCTCATGAAAGAAAACGACCGACATAAGCATGATCCAGACAGGGGACGTATACAGGAGGATTGCCGCAGTCGAAAGCGGCATCATGGTTATGGCCTTGAAATAGCAGATCGTAAAAAACAGAATGCTTCCGAAACCCAGTCCGAGAAAAAGCGGGAGATCACGAAGGCGGATCCTGAATCCCGGGCGATCCTTTATCAGCAGGAAGGCACTGAAGATCAATGCCGCCAGTGTTACGCGGATCGATACGATCTGAACGGAGTCAAAGCCTTCCTCGCCAAGCTTTCTTACAAAAAAGCCCATGCTGCCCCAAAAGCATCCGGCAAGGATGATCAGCAATGCTCCGGTTCCGCGATCCGGCACCTTATCCGAAAATGAACCCTTAACCCCGTCCCCACGGTTCATCTGTCGAGTATCCTCCCGATGTAATCAAGAATGCACTCTTTCTTATCGGCATCGCTCAGCTTCTCAAAGTCCCCCGAATGGATTGTTGCCGATATTCCGTAAAGAAGCTGCCCCGCAAGAAGATCGGAGGACTCGCTGTTTTTTACATCCCACTTCTGAATAAGATCCGCTACAACGGGTCGAAGTTCGCGCAGGGTTCCTTCATGCAGCGCGATCTGTACGGTCCAGTGAATATTGCCGCGCAGTTTGTCGAAGTCTTCCATTGACTTTTCATACAGCGGCAAAAAGGTCTTAACAAAATCTTCCCTTGTTTCGCATGCGGAAAGAAGTGCTTCGAATTTCTCCCTGTATTCCCGAAAGAACCTTTCGACCACCTTGTCGAACAGCATATCCTTCGATTTAAAATAATGATAGAACATGCCGATCTCACCGCCGACCTCATTTACAATCATCCGCACAGAGGTTGCTTCATAGCCGTTCTTAAAGAACAGCTTCATGGCCGCATCCAGAATCTCATCCCTCTTTCCGCCCGTCAGTACCGGTTTCCGTGCCATATGATTTTTCCTCGATCCATCCGGATATCGTATCAAGCAGGAGTCCCATATTGCCTACCTGACAGTGATGATCCGCGTATTCTTCTTCGGTAAAGAGCCTTCCCGTTACGCTCTTCGCATTGATAAGCGCGTCCAGCTGCTGCCTGTAAAACACCGTATAGATGTCACCGGCGCCGGCAAGAACAAGCGTATCCTGGGTGATCAGCTTCGATATCTCCTTCGTGTTGTACTTCCTTATGTGGTTAAAGTACTCACAGGGTGTATGCACGTTCTCGTAGATTGCGTATCCCTGCAGAAGGAGCCATCTGGTAAAATACTTCCCGTCGAGTTTCCTGTTCAGGGACTTCCAGAGAATATTCTTCGGGTGACGCGTCAGATAGTCGAAGGCCCGTCCGAAACTGCCCATCCTGTTAAGTATTGCACCATAGAAGTCATA
>JAILLW010000132.1 GCA_024692955.1 Lachnospiraceae bacterium
GTGTTACAGAATTCAAAAACGCCCTGCGGCAACACATTTCCGGAATGAGGGAAAATCCCAAATGTGTTGCAGAATTCAAAAATGCCTTGCGGCAACACATCCCCGGGATGAGAGAAAATCCCAAATGTGTTGCAGAATTCAAAAACGCCCTGCGGCAACACATTCCAAATGTGCAAAGATGGCGCCGCACGCTTGTCGCGGCAAAAATGACCCTCTAACCCCGTCCCCGGGGGTCATTGAAGGCCCAAATGTGTTGCAGAATTCAAAAACTGCCTGCGGCAACACATCCCCAAGATGAGGGAAAATTCCAAATGTGTTGCAGAATTCAAAAACGCCCTGCGGCAACACATTCCCGGGATGAGGGAAAATCCCAAATGTGTTGCAGAATTCAAAAACGCCCTGCGGCAACACATTTCAAATGTGCAAAGATGGCGCCGCACGCTTGTCGCGGCAAAAATGACCCTCTAACCCCGTCCCCAGGGGTCATCCCCGGAGTCCATCCCCGGGGTTCACCCGTCCCCAGGGTTCACCCTCCCCCGGGGACGGGGACAAAAAGGCTGCCGCACATCTGTACGGCAGCCTCTTCTTATTACTTTTCGATTCCCATCGGAACTTCGCTTCTCGCCTCAGCTTCGCTTCTCGCCTCAGCTTCGCTTCCCGCCTCTGCTTCGCTTCCCGCCTCTGCTTGCACATCATAGATGATCCCGGTCCCGTCGCTGAAAACCAGCTCCGAACCCCCATTGCGCGCGCCGAATTCCTGTCCGTACCCCGGCTCTCCGGAACCCGGATTATGCTTCCATTCCTCAATGGTGATGCTTTCTACTCCGGTTCCTTCAAAAAACAGTGTGATCATTTCCGTCTCCTGATCCGCAAGAGCAGACAGCGGCAATGATGCTATGATCATTGCCGCTGTAAGAATTCCGGTCAGGATACGCTTCAATGCTGTGAGACTCTTACCCATTCGCGTATGCCTCCCATAAAATATGATCCTGTATAAATTATTTTCCCATCAATACCTTTGCAAGTTCCGCATCCGACATTTCAGCGGATACCGAATAGTCACCGGCCGCAAGCTTCCGGTCAGCGCCCGTTCCGCACAGATAGGAGTCAAAGGCGCCTGCGGAGGGTATGATTCCCGCTTCCTCAAGATGCTTCGCTATGGTGTAGGAATCCTCCCCCTTACGGATCGTGAAGGTCACGTTTCCGGCGGTTTCCGCGGAAGGTTTCTTCACGGATTCCGGCTTTTTTGTCGGCTCCGAAGTCACCGCGGCTTCCGGTTCTTCCGTCGGCTCAGGTGTTGCCACGGCTTCCGGTTCTTCCGTCGGCTCCGGGGTCGGCTCCGGCTCTTCGGTCGCCTCCGGTGACGGTTCTTTTGCCGGCTCCTCTTCCGTCTCCCGGATTTCCGTTATCTCCGGCTCCTTCGTCGGTTCCGGAAGGATCAGCTCCGGCGTTGCTTCCGGCTCCTCCGGAAGTACCACTTCCACCGGCTCAGGTGTTGCCTCCGCATCGCCTGAAACTTCATCCTCCGCATCGGAAGTCTTATCCTTATCCGCATCCTCCCCGGAAGAGCCGTTTCCGGAGGCGGACAGCGCAACATAAGTACTTAATGCGGTCTCTTCATCCACCATGCCAAGCTGGGCGGCCCTTTGCCGGACCTCTTCATCCGAGATCTGCGCCTTCGCACTCTTCGATGCGATGACCAGCATGATCACTGCCGTCACGATAATGCCGATGCCGAGCCCTCTCAGGTAATTTTTCAGATTCATCTCTACATTCCCTCAAAGAGATCGATCACCAGTTTCACTTCGCCGATGCCAAGTCCCAGTTCTTTCGCGATGGCCATATTGGATTTCCCGGCATTATGCAGCTCCAGGATCTTCTCATTATTGTTCCGGCCGCCACCGGTGCCGACGAGGTTCTCCCCGAGATGGATGTCGGGCACTTCTTCCTTCTGCTTTCCGGCCACATAGTTCATCAGCTCATTTTCGGGGTCATTCCGGATGAGCTCCAGTCCGTTTTCGCTTAAGGATCCTTCTTCACCCTCTCCCAGTACCACAGCTTCTTCGCGTACGGTACGCTTCGTATTCTTCTTTTTCTTCGGTTTTTTCCGCTCCGCTTCTTCCGGGGATACCTGCTCGAATATGATCGACTTGAATTCCTCATCTTCCGCAGCTTTGGCTGCCTTCAGCCGGTCGATCGCGGACATTCTTCCGTTTCCGGGCAACGCTCCGGATCCCTGCGCCGAAGGGGATACAGCGGATATGCCCTCACTTCCGCCGGCGGAAACGGTCTTTTCCTGACCGGAATCCCCGGAAAGGCTCTCCCAGTCCTTCATGGCCGCCAGGATATCACCGCCCGACATTTCCGGTTCGGAAACCACGGATGCTCCCTCTCTTACGGCATTCATCCCGGCAACGGCATCCTCCGCCGCCTTTTTCGCGAGACCCGCAGCTTCTTCTTTTGCGTCCTTTACCGAAAGCTCAGCGTCCTTTACGGCCTGCTTTACTTCGGAAGCGGTCTTCTCCGCATCCGCCACCGTGGTCTTGATCTTCTCCTGCTTATCGTTCAGCATATCATGAAGGAAGACCACTTCCTTGTGGCTTTTGTCGATATCCGAAAGGACGGTGTCCGAATACTCATTCACCGCCATGATCTTTTCATTGGTAAGCCGGTCCATGCTGCGCTCGCTTTTTTCCATCGCGTAGGTGATGGTCTCATCCACCACATCCGTGATCTGCGCTTTCGCGTTCTCAACTTCCTTTGAGACCATCTCCCGGATCATATCCTCGGAGAGCTCGACCGTCTTTTCCTGTTCGGTTTTTGCCGGGATCACAAAGCTTAAGACAAAGGCAGCGATCCCAAGTGCCAGTAAAACATATCCTATGATCATATCTTAAAATCGAATCCGTGGGGTGCCTGTCCTTTGATCATGACATGCCCGTCCTCTTCCTTTCTTCTGCGGTTCTTTCCGCCGTCTCCGGCATATTCGTTTTTCCCCTTTTCGCTGGCATCCTGCTTCTTTTCGCGGTTGTCGGTCTCCTCCGTATCATTTACCTGATGCAGCTTGTCCTCCGCCCGCACCTGCGTCTGCTGGGTAAGATTGCTCTGATCCACCAGGTCCTTGGTATCCTCATTGTGTTTGATATGCGTGAAGTTCTGCGCATTCAAAGTCTGTCCGTTGAATTCTACTCTTGAAATCGCCATGGTCTATGCCTTCATCATCCTTCCCGGTATTACAGGGACGTCATCTTCACCTCGCCGTGTTCTTTTTTGAACAGGCAGTAGGTCAATGTGTTCTTTACCGTCATCGACACATCGGAGATACAGATCTTGGTGCCTGCGTAAACATCTCCCCGGACCTCGATCCTGGCGTTCGTCGTGCTTTCGAAAACGCCGGAGAGACTGTCGTACTCCGCAAGAAGCTCCTGAAGCTCCGTTTCCTTTTCCTTCTGTTCCGTGAGCAGTGTCTTGAAATACATCTTCTGATCCATGGACAGCTGCGCTCCGGACTTCATCTTCTGGGTAAAGGTCTCGATACTCGGTTTATTCTGCTCGATGCTCTTTTTATCCTCGGCGATCTTTTTCTGGATCTCCGCCATGCGTACTTTGACGGCGGGGTCCGCACCCACCTCTACCGTGGTGTCGGCTCCCATATCGGATCCAAGGGTCTTCACCGAGATCAGATTTGCGGCGGCCACACGTCCGCCTGCGATAAAGCCCTTTCGTCCCGATACGTTGACCTCGGTGCCTGCGGATACATTGCTGTGAAGGATCAGTTCCGTCTGTACGAAGCCGCCCGCCCTCACCTCCGGCACACCGTCGATGTATTTCGAGATGATATTTCCACCGGCCTTCAGGACGCCTTTGCCCATGCCGCTGATGCCGCGGGCGATGGTGATGTTTTCGCCGGCTTCGAGTCTTGCACCTTCAACGATTCCCCGTACCTCGATGCTCCCGTCCGCCTTTACGGAAAAGTTTTCATTCACGTTTCCGAGCACCAGTACGCTTCCTTCGAAGTTGATGTTTCCGGTGGCCGTTCCGACATTATCGACTTCCATCACATTGTTCAGGAAGACCTTGCCGTCCACCAGGGATACCTGTCCGTTGACCTGGGCGGTCAGTTTTCGTTTGTCCTCGGAAAGCTCGATGTTTCTTCCGTATTTCAGAATCTTCTTTTTGACTTCCAGCGGCCGGATCGGCTCGCCGAAGATATCAAGACCGGGCTTTCCGGGCTCCTCCGGGATAAGCTCTGCAAGAAGATCTCCCGCCCGGCAGGTAGAATAGGTATTAAGATGGAAGAAATCCACGGATCCGTCCGGATTCAGAGCCGGCTTCGTACTGAGATCCGTGTTGAAATAATAATTGATCTCCGCATGCTTCCCCTGCTCCACGGGAGTGCCTTCCGCAACAACAATGTCTTTGCAGAATTCCGGCTGGCTGAAGAACCTTCCGATGGCATCATCAAGGATTCCGTTCTTTACGCCCTTTTGAACAAGATCGTTTTTAAACTCTTCCGGGGTAAGCATCCTTCCCTTCATGGAAGGGGGATAAAACCGCGCGGTAAGCGTCATCTTGTCGGGAGTTGCCCTGAGCTGATAGCTTTCTTCGATCTCTCTTATCTGATCTTTGTTGAGAAGGATCAGGTGATCCGGCTTACCGGATTTTTCCATCTCCTCAAGTCCCTGGCCGATGGCGGCGGCAGTATACAGCACGCCGCGGTTTGTCAGATATTCCGTGACCTCCTTCGGATCGACGGGTGTGCCGCCGTCCGTCGGCGCGAAAACCTTCAGAATTGTCCCGTTCGGCGTGCAGCCTATCTGAAAATAACCGTTCATGAATTGAATACCCCCATATAATTTCCCATTTTTGTCTTCATCTTGCCAAGCGCCTTCGTATGGAGCTGGCTGACTCTTGACTCCGACACCTCGAGAACATTCGCAATCTCCTTCAGCGTCAGTTCCTCATAATAATAGAGCGTGATCACATAACGCTCTTTCTCCGTCAAAAGCTCCAGCGCGTCTTTAAGGACCCGCTTCAGCTCTTCTTTTTCGATCACTTCCTCGGGGCCATCAAAGCGGAACTGGGTATTATGCTCCGCGGGCACCTCCGCTCCCGATTCCATAAACTCGTTTAAGGATACAACCCCGGTGATCTTCATCTGGGACTGCATCTTGTCATATTCTTCACCGGTGACCCCAAGGGCGGCCGCGATCTCTTCGTCCGTAGCCGGTCTTCCCGTGCGGGCCTCGATCTCTTTCATCGCCGTGTCGATCTGACGCTGCTTCTGGCGGATCGTCCGGGGGATCCAGTCCATCTTGCGGATCTGATCCAGAATGGAACCACGGATCCTTAAAGAAGCATAGGTCTCAAACTTAACGTCCTTCATGGCGTCAAATTTGTCGATGGCGTCGATCAGCCCGAAGATCCCATAGCTGCAGAGATCCTCGTACTCCACATTGTACCCCAGATACATACTAAGACGCCCCGCTACCAGTTTCACCAGCGGAGCATATTCCAAAATCAGCTGTTCTCTGAGATCCGGGGATTTGGTACGGGTATAATCCGACCAGAGTTTGTCGCGTCGAACGTCAGTCATTAAGCTTCCCCATTATCATTGGCATTGCCGGTTTCTCCGGCTTCTCCTTCGCTTTCCGGTGCCTCTTTCTCGATCACGGCACCTTCCCTGCTTTCCTCTTCCTTAAGCCTTTCTTCATTCTCTCTGACGAACCGGTCGATCCTTGTCTGGATCACCCTGCCGATCAGATAGAAGACAATGAGCACGAGAAGCAGGATCAGGAGAGAATCCCTGAAACTGTAGATCCCGCCGCAAAGCAGGATCACATAGGTGATCGCGCCGGCCGTAAGCATCAGGATCGGCGCGATTAACTTTCTTTTGTTCATATGGTCTTTTCCGGTTTGCCGACGGATCTGATGATATAATCACCGCTCGCCGGGAAGAAGACCACGGTCCGGCCGTAATTGTCGCCGGTGTCTTTCGCAAGGATCCGGATCCCGTACTCCTTTAGTTTTTTCTCGCAGGCAGCCACATTCCTTTCTCCCACACGCATCATGTCGCTCTTGGAGGAATTAAAGGAAAACATCTGCGCGCCGCCGGCAAGTTTCGCTACCAGACGGCTCTTATTCGCGCCCTTCTTTACCATTTCCGCGATCATATCTGCGATCGCGGTATCGGCAAACTTGGCACGGTTCGAGTTATTGTTGGTCTCGTTTGAATCAGGTAGCATCACATGCGCCAGTCCTCCAACCCCGCTGATGGGATCACGCAGAGCCACACCCACACAGGAACCAAGACCCAGGGTTGTCACCGAATTATCTCCAAGGCACAGCTTCCAGTCTGCCATGCCGACCTTAATTAGTTCGCCCATCACATCACTCCCAAAGCATGCAGAATCTTCTGATAGGAATCCATATCCGGAATCATGATAAAGTAGCCGTCCAGATCCATATCATCCGAGAATTTTGTCTGAATCAAAAGGATATTGTCGCCCATGATACCGAATTCGGCAGCCGGCACGGAAAGAAGCGCTCCGGCATAGTCGATCCCGATCTGCGGAGGCGACGGATAGATCTTCAGGTTCGTGATGGTGGAAAGCGCGTTCAGATATGCTCCGGTGATGATATTTCCCACTTCCTTCATCGCGGATAGCTCCATCTCCCCGAATTCCATCTCGGCAATGTCCTTCTCCGGCATCCCGAGCATTCCGGCCATCAGTTTGTTTACCAGATGAAGCGCCGATTCCTGCGGAAGCGTGAACATCATGCTCCCGTCTATATCACCCTCAACCATCAGATAGATGCCGACCAGGATCATCTCCTCGCCACCGAGAAGATCACCGAGTTCGTTGAACTCGAGCATCCGGACCTGAGGTACACTCATATCGACTTTGCAGTTGATGAGCTCGGCAAGAGCCGTCGTGGCATTGCCCGCGCCGATATTCCCAAGCTCCTTTAACACATCGAAATACTCGTGTGTCAACTGCTCCATACTAAGATCAGCCATAATACGTCTCCCTTGTTATTTTTCTGAGCAAACAGCATTCATATCCAGCAACGATATGAGCTGATTATCGATCTTGCCTACGCCGAAAACAAACTGTTGATTGTCGTCCGAATTCTGGGTTCCGTCCTGGGAAACCTTCTCGATCTGGATCTCGCTCAGCGTAACGACTTCCTTTACTTCATCCACGATGAATCCGATCAGCCCGTACTGCTCGAGTTTCAGGATGATGATACGCGTGGCCTTGGTGTCCTCCACTTCCTCAAGGTTCATCTTCAGCCTCAGGTTCAATGCCGGGATCACTTCTCCGCGGACATTGATCACGCCCTTGATATAAGGCGCCGCATGAGGAACTCTGGTGATGCTCTGCATCCGGATGATATTATCGATATACTTAATGTCGATCCCGAACTGCTCTGTTCCGAGCTTGATCACGATGTACTGGACTTTTTCGCCTTCATCCACGATTAAATCGGCATTTGTGATTCTAACTTCTTCCATCTTTCAGACCCCTCCAATCCTAAATCAATGCGTTGGTATCTATGATCAGCGCGATCTCGCCGTCTCCCAATACCGTAGCGCCGCTTATGATCGTAGTTTTGTTGATGTATTTGCCCAGGGACTTGATAACGATCTCCTGCTGGCCGATCAGCTCGTCCACAACAAGACCCGCAAGCTTCTCGCCCTTTCTTGCGATCGCTACCACGAGATTCTCGTCCGGTTTCTTGGTGCTGACCGTGTCGAGTTCCTTGTCCAGACGGATGATCGGGATCACGCTTCCGCGAAGCGTCATCACTTCCTTGTTCTCCACGAGACGGATATCCTCAGGGGCCACATCCTCGATCGTCTGGATCGAGGCAAGCGAGATAGCGTATTTCTCGCCGCCGACCACTACCATCAGTGCCTGAATGATCGCCAGTGTGAGCGGCAGGCGGATGGTCCAGGTGCTGCCTTCTCCGTATTTACTGTCAACGGAAACCTCACCGCTTAAGGATTCGATCTTGGACTTGACAACATCAAGCCCGACGCCCCGGCCGGATACGTCCGTGATCTCTTTCGCCGTTGAGAATCCGGCGTTGAAGAGCAGGTTTATCACATCCTTCTCGGCCATGGAATCGGCCTGCTCGGGAGTGACCACACCGCGCTCGATGGCTTTTTTCTTAACGGCATCCACATCGATCCCGTTACCGTCATCCCTTACTTCGATGATGACCGTATTGCCTTCCTGATAGGCATCGAGGTAAATGGAGCCGACTTCCGGCTTGCCTCTCTGGGCACGGACCTCGGCGGATTCAATACCGTGATCCGCGGAATTCCGGAGGAGGTGCATCAGCGGATCGCCGATCTCGTCGACCACGGTACGGTCAAGTTCCGTCTCCTCACCGGTCATGTAAAGCTCTAATTTCTTTCCGAGTTTTTTCTGAAGATCGCGGATCATCCGCGGGAATTTGCTGACTACGGACTCGATCGGCACCATGCGGACCTTCATCACGGATTCGTGAAGTGATGTGGTTACGCTTTCGAGGTAATCGATCTGTTCGGAACCGGTGGCTCCGTCGTTGTTCGTTGCGGATACCAGAGAGTTCTTCGCGATGATGAGCTCGGATACCAGGTTCATCAGTACGTCGAGTTTTTCGATATCCACACGGATCGTACGGTTTACAACCGATTTGCCGGTCTTGGCGGGCGCATTCTTTGTGCCCTTGTCGTGATCGGCCTGTGCGGGAACCGCCGCTACCGCTGCGGGTGCTGCGGTCTCCTGGCTGCTTTCCTTCTTCTCTTCCTTCGGAGCATCCTTCTTTGCGGATTCCTCTTCCGCTTCCTTCTCCTCGCCTTCCTTCGAGATCCCCTCCAGATCCTCGGCCGTAAACTCGGCACCTACGACCTTCGTGATCTCGGATACGGCTCTCGCCCCTTCAAGGATCTCTTCAAGCGGAGCTTCGGAGATCACGATCAGGGAGAAGTCAAGCTCAAAGTTTTCATCTTCAATATCCTGAGCGGTGGGGTTCGACAGAATGATCTCCGCCTTTTCCTCCACTGCCTTATAAACAAGAAACGCGCGGGCTGCTTTCAGGAGGCAGTTTTCATCTACATAGACCGTGAGCCCGTAGATCTTCTTGCCTTCCTCGATCGCCGCGGTCAGAACCGACTGTTCGGTCTCGCCGATGGGTACATTGCGGAATTTTTCATCGGAAGAAGCCGCCCCGGCTTCGCCTTCCGGAGCTTTGCTTCCGGCATCCTCCCCGGCCTTTTCTTCCTTCTTTTCCGGTACGGGCTCCCCTTTGGAATTCAGGAACTCGTTCAGCTGGTCGATCAGACGCTGATTGTCGTTCGTTCCCTCGTCCGAAGTCTCCCGGATGTTCGTGGTATATTCCTCGAGGGCATCCAGCGTCTGGAAAAGAGTATCCACAAGGGAGGAAGTTACCTTCATATTGCCTGCCCGCACTTCGGTAAATACATTCTCCATATCATGGGTCAGGTTCTGCATGCGCTTAAAGCCCATGGTGCCTGCCATGCCTTTCAGGGAATGCGCGGCACGGAAGATCTCGTTAATGGTAGCTTCGTCCTCGGGATTCTGCTCCAGATTGAGAATCTGGGTGTTCAATGATTCCAAGTGTTCTCCGGTTTCATCCAGAAAGATCTCTAAATACTGGCTAACATCCATTTCAACATACCCCCACGTTCTTAATAATCTCCCGGGCAATACTCTGCAGATCAAGTCCCTGCGTCGCGAGCCCGGCTTTTACCGCCGCTTTCGGCATTCCGTATACCGTACAGGTCTCTTCGCTTTGTACGATCACGGTAACCTTCTTCTGTTGTTTCAGGGCCCTGATCCCTGCCGTTCCGTCCGCTCCCATGCCGGTCAGCACCACACAGACTATTTCACTGAAGCCCGAATTTATCAGCGATTCGAACATATAGTTCGCGCAAGGCTTGACGCCTTCCCTGCTGGGTTCGTCGGAATATCTTATCCTGTGTTTCCCGGCAGCTGTGCGGTCCACATTCATATGTTTCCCGCCCATGGACATCAGCAGATGCCCCCGCTCCAGCAGTTCCCCCTCTTTCGCTTCGCTGACGGTGATCTGGCTGAGATCGTTCAATCGGTCGGCCAGCGCCCTGGTAAATCCGGCAGGCATATGCTGCACCAGTACAAGCGGTGCGTTCAGATTGGACGGCAACAGGGGAATCAGCTCCTGAAGGGCTTTCGGGCCTCCGGTAGAGGAGGCGATCGCCACGATCTTATTTCCCTGGCTTATCATATTTTCCTGCCTTACAATACTGTATTTTACAACGCGATTTCAGTATATCACGAACCATTCTTCACATGGGTGCATAGTTATCTTCCGCTTAAAAAATCGCGTATTTAAAAGCCTCTCTCCCGTTTCCGGTGCATCCTCTCCTCATCGAAAATGAACTTGATGATTTCCTCACGGTCTCCGGAATCCATATTCACGTACTGGGCCCGGTGCTCATAGACGCCCGGCCGGTTGTCCATTTCCTGAACCGTAAGGATCTTCGCCACAAGGGTATATTCTTTCGCGTTCCCCCCCTGGATCAGCTTGTATTTGCAATAGATAAGACTGTCGGGTTCATAGGCGTAGCTCGAGATAAACCGGAGTCCGCCTCCCGAAATGTCCACCACCACGCTGCTCTTTAACGGCAGCCCGGGAACAAGCAGGTTTCCATTCTTTTCAAGAGAAGAGATCTCCTCCTCCTCGAGGGGACGCGCGCTCATCTCAAGGGCGCAGCTTAAGCGGTAGTATTCCCTTCTCTGGAACTTTCTGAGGTTCGAGGTCCTCTCCATCAGGATGGCATACTGCGTTCCGTCCTTATACCGGTCGATCACACTGGCAAAGCACTGATAAAGGCCGTTCGGCGTATAGAAGTACAGATCGAACTCCGCACCCACCGGTAGAAGGACCACTTTGTTATGTTCGATGGGCATCAGAATCTCGATCCGTTCATCCGAAAAAATGTCCCTCACCTGAGTGGTATAGACACGCTTTTTTTCTTCCTCACTGCCGATCCTGTCCCGGTTGACTTCCTGCAGTTCCACCCGGCTGCCCGGAAGCACATATTTTGAAAGCATCCGATCTTCCTCCCTTTAAATCTTTCCGGTATGTCTAAAATGAGTGTTTCTTTCCCGTAACGATGTGTGAAAAGAATGCCGCCATCCCTCTCCTTGCCACGCTTCCGCTGATCTCCCTGTTCATCAGTTTTGCGGCGATCTCTTCATAGGCCAGCGAAGACCTGGCCGCGGGGTTCTTAAGGGAAACCGGCATCTGCTGCATCACGCCGACGGAGAGCTCCTTATCTTCCGGAACGGAGCCGAGATAATGGAGCGGAAGCTTCAGATAACGGGATACCACCGCATTCAGTTTGTTAAAGAGCATCTGCCCGTCCTGCCTGTCGGAAACCTTGTTCGCGATCATCTTGACCGGCGAATATTCCGGCATATAACGGGGATGGTTGTTCAGCGCCTTTAAGAGCGAATAGGAATCCGTAATGGAGGTGGGCTCCGGCGTCGTCACAAGGAGGATCTCCCCCGAGGCCACCAGGAATTCCAGCACCGCGTCCGAGATGCCCGCGCCCGTATCCACGATGATCACGTCCGTGATCGCGTCGAGCTGGGCCAGATTCTGTATGATGTATTCAAGATAGTTCCGGTCCAGGTTCGACATGCCGGCAATCCCGGATCCGCCCGAAATAAAGCCCACATCCCCGGGTCCCCAGGTAATGATGTCCCTGATCCCTTTCCCTTTGTAGATAAGGTCGCAGAGATTGTGCTTCGGCACCGTCCCGAACATGATCTCAATGTTCGCCAGGCCGAAATCCGCGTCCAGGATGATCACCCGCTGCCCCAGCTTTTTCAGCTGGATCGCCAGATTGATCGCGGTATTCGACTTGCCGACGCCCCCTTTCCCGGAGGTCACGGCCATCACACGGGCAAGGGGCCTGGGGCCGCCTTTTTTCGCGTTTTCCGCCTTTATCAGATTTCTCAGCTGTTCAGCCTGATCCATTTTCTATTTCCTTCCGCCCAGAAGCTGCTTCACCGTTTTCTGGGGATTGAAATTCTCGATGTCATCGGGCACGTTCTGTCCCGTGGTCACATAGGAAAGGGGCGCGCCCGTATGCAGCTTGATGTTTAAAAGATTCCCGAGGGACATGGTCTCGTCAAGCTTCGTAAAGATGAGTTTGTAGTCCGTCATGGCGGAATAGGTATCCGCGATGCTCATAAGATCCCTGTATTTCGTCGTTGCGGAAAGGACAAGGAATACCTCCTTTTCCGCGATCCCGTCCACGGAATGCACCAGAGAATCCATATTCTCCTTCTGCTGCACATTATGATGGGAATGTCCGGCCGTATCCACAAGGATGTAGTCATAGGCCTTGAAATCCCTGATCGCCTTTTCCAGTTCCTCGGAGGTATAGATGATCTTGAAGGGAATCTCCAGGATGTTCGCGTAGGTGCGGAGCTGTTCCGCCGCGGCGATCCGGTAGGTGTCCGCGGTAAGGAGTGCCACCTTCTTTCTCCCCTCCACGGAAAAGCGGGAGGCGATCTTCGCGATGGTCGTGGTCTTTCCGACACCGGTGGGCCCCACGAAGAAGACGATCTTCGGGCCTTTCTCCGCAGGAGTGATCCCCACGGGATTGCCGAACTTCAGGATCATCTTCTGGTAGGTATTTGCCAGTGCCACCTCGAAGGGTGTATTCGGATTGTTCATCTTTTCCATCTCATCGATGATCTGGTTCGCGTATTTTTCGTTCACCTCGTTTTCGATCATCGTATTGTAAAGAAGTTTGATGAACTTCTCAACTTCGGAGGCGCCGTTCGCCTTTCCGTCCTTCACGTTCCCCGTGATCGTTGTTTCCTTAAGGCTGTTCTCTGCCGGTTCTTCCTTTTCCGGTTCATCCGTTTTAAGGAGCTGCTGCTCGAGCATCTCATGAAGGGAATCGATCTTCTCC
>JAILLW010000007.1 GCA_024692955.1 Lachnospiraceae bacterium
GCGTGTACCAGGTATTATACGCCGGGGCTTTGGGATCTGCTTTTATACGACTTCCTACATATTTGATTCCGTACAGAAAATCATGTTCTTCCGAATACCCATAAGAAGGCCTGAACGCTTCCCGGATATCAAGAAAGAAAACCTTTTCACCGGTAAGCTTTGCAAATTCATAATTATTTGGGTATTTAGCGTATTTATCCGGGTCCCCATCATCTGCATCCGGAGCATTTTTATAGCTGTTTATTATGGACGACTTCTCAATATCCGTAAAAACCTCATCGTTTTCGAGAAACCTCTCTCCGTTCAGCAATTCCCTGGCATAGCTCTTTGACCAGCCCCCATTGGGACCATTATAGTAACGAGCTGTAGTTATGATCACATCACTGTCAAGTAAAACAGAATTAAGACTGGGATGGAACAACGTAGTATACCTGTCAAGTACACGGTATTTGATAGGTTTTCCGAGGAACGCCGTGGCATATCCGTATCCGTTTCGGGACGGAGCCTTTCCATAATACACATAACTCCCCTGCCATCTGTCCTCCGTCGATGTCGGCACTCTGGGATTTGACATACCTGATGTCCCGTACAGAGTTGTCTCCTTATTCTTGGCGAATCCGGCGTCACCTTCCGCCGGAATGCCTTCATATTCCTCCGAATATTCTGCCTGCGCCGCGGTCTCTTCTTCCGCCGGGATCTTCTCTTCTTCCGGGATCTCCCCGTCTGCCGGGATCATTTCTTCCTCCCGGAGTTCCTCTTCGGCGGCGGGAGCATCATCGACGCTTATTTCATCTTTGAAAATGCCGGACTCTTCCTGCACGGAAAGCTCTCCCGCATCCTGCGATCCGGGCTCGCCCCCGGCCTCTCCGGTCCCGGTAAGATCCGTATCTTCCACGAAGAATTCTCCTTCGTTCCCTGTATGATCCGTATCTTCCCCGGAAAGTACTTCCTCCGGCTGTTCCGCATAAGCGGGAAGATACGCCATACCGGACCCTGATACCGTAAGTATCAGAGCCGTCAGAACTGCCGTCATCCGCTTCATTTTTTCTTTTTTAAACTTCATCATCGCTCCTCCGTCAGATCGTTCCTGTAAGCATTTGCGTAAGACTCATATAAAAAGGCCCGGGACAGCATCGATAATGCTGCTCCGGGCCCCGGATTAACATTATGAGCGCCTGCCTTCCTTTCAGAATAGCATACGGCCGGCCTCTTTCATATCCACAAAAATGATGATGTTTTACTCCTGCGGCAGGATCCTGAAGGAAAATCCGATCTCCCCTTCGCCGCTCACATGATAAGGCTCCGATACATCCGCTCCCCAGCTGTCGATCCCTCCGACACCGCGAACGGCCCCGTATACGGTAAACACCGTCCGCCTCGGAAGCGGCAACTCCTCCGGGTGGGTCGCGCTTTCAAGTTCCTCCGGCGTATAGGGAATGCAGGTAAAGGCGAAGGGCTCATCCTCCCGGGAAAATACCAGAGAAAACTCTTCATCGGGACGGGGATCCGCGTTGTTGAGCGTCCGGTTTCTTGTGATCTTCACCCGTTCCGTCTCCATATGCATACCGTATTCCTGCACCTTCAGATACTTTTCCGGTGTGAAATCCGTGATCGCATAGGTTCCTTTGATCCCGCCCGCCATACGGTCCGGGTAGGTTTCTCCGGAAAGTCCTTCATATTCGCAGGCCGCCGCCGGGGTCGGCATGATGAAACGCACCCCGAAGACCGGAAGCTCGGGAAGTCCCTTTGCTCCTTCATACCGGGCATTTATAAGGATCGATCCGTCCGCGGACACCGTGTAGGAAATAAAGATCTTCGGGGAAGGAGATATGATCGTCTCGAACCCGAAGCAAAGCTTTATCCCGGAAGCGGTCTCGTTTTCCGAATAGCGGTTGTTCTCCGGCGGGATCGGAAGCGGAATCTCCTCACCGTCCCTCCATACGGTACAGCCCTTCGGCACGGGAAATGCATCCGCGGACAGCCAGATTCCGGATCTTCTGTGAAAGCCGTTCCCCCGGTCATTATCCGTAAGTGCTCTCCAAAGTGCCGGCTGCGGCACACGGAAGAGCCATTCCTTTCCGTTTCGCGAAAGGGATTCCAATCCTCCGTTTCCATAGGAAAAAAGATATTCGAACCCGTCGCCGGACACCCCGAGATGGGCATCCCCGAAAATGAGCCTAAGCCCCGTATCTGCCATAATAATACCTCACTTCCTGCATGGCCGGCTTCTCGGTCCGGTCCGCGAAGACAATCCCGTTTCCCGAAAATTCGTAATCCGTGACCCGGTCGTCAAAATCTCCGCCGTAGCAGAAGACCTTCCGGCCGCTTACGGGATCCTCCCGGCTGATCGCCTGATCGATATAGTCCCAGATAAAGCCCCCGACGAAGCCTTCAAACTCGTCAAAGAGCTCCATATACTCGCCGAAGCCTCCCAGGGAATTTCCCATACAATGCATAAATTCACAGAGGATAAAGGGCTTTTTCGGAGCATTGGAAAGATACTCCCGGATCTCCTTCGGCTTCGCGTACATCCGGCTCTCCAGATCCGAAACCGTATCTTCAAAGCTCCGGTCTCCCCATACTCCTTCATAGTGCGTAAGGCGCCCGTCATCCTGCTCCTTGAAGAAGCGGTTCATCGCTTCGATCCCGGGGCCGATAAAGGATTCGTTTCCGAGAGACCAGAAGAGGATCGAGACATGATTCTTGAGCCATTCATAATTGCTCTTTGCCCGGTCAAGCACCGCAGATGAATACTCCGGATTTTTACCGGGTACGTTCCAGGACGTGCTGATCCCGCCCGGTCCCTGCCAGGAGCCGTGGGATTCCATATTTGTCTCCGCCATCATATAGATCCCGGCCTCGTCGCAAAAACCGTACCAGGGGAGCTTATCCGGATAATGGCAGGTCCTTACCGCGTTGATATGATTTCTTTTGAAGATCTCTATATCCTTCCGCATCTCTTCATCGCCGATCACCCTGCCGCTTTCCGGATTCCATTCATGCCGGTTCACCCCGCAGATCCGGAGGCGCTCGCCGTTCAGATATACGATCCTGTCCTTCACCTCGATCCTCCGGAATCCCGTTTTCCAGGGAACGACCTCCAGAAGTCCGTCCTCATCATATACGAACAGCGAAAGTTCATAGAGATACGGATCCCTGTGGGACCATTTTTTCACCTTCGTAAGGACGAAACTGATCCGGAAGGACTCCGTCCTGCCGACTTCCTTTGTGCTCTCCGAGATGACCCTTCCTTCCGCATCCCTAAGGATCGCCGCGATCCTTGCTCCCTTCGCGCTTCCCCGAAGCTTTAAGGATGCGGTAAGGAATCCGCTTTCGCAGTCCTCTTCAAGCGTGGCGCGAAGATCCAGATCCTCGATATGGAGCTTCGGTGTCGCGATCAGTTTCACGTCACGGAAGATTCCGAAGAAGCGGAAGAAATCCTGGTCCTCGAGGAAGGCCGCAGTGGAGCGCTTGTGTACCTCCACGGCAAGGACATTTTCCTTTTCTCTGATATACGGTGTAAGATCGAATTCATGAGGGGTAAAGCTGTCCTCACTGTAGCCGACAAAGGTCCCGTTAAGCCAGAGAAAATATGCCTGTTCGACTCCTTCAAATCTGACACGTATGTCATTTCCGGTCATTTCCTCCGGAAGATCGAATATTTTGATATAAGAGCCCACCGGGTTGTATGAAGCCTTCGCGAAGGAGCCGGTAAGCACCGCATTCCCGTCTTTGTCAAGGGGTCTCCGGAAGATATGCCCTTCCCAGGGATAGAGTGTATTTACATAGTTGATCCGGTCATAGCCCGCGATCTCGATATGCCGGGGAACCATGATCCGGTCAAAGTTCTTTTCCGCCTCTTCCGGGGTAAGAAGATAAAAATCCGCAGGTCTTTTCCCTGCGCATTCCGAATACCGGAAGAGCCATTCTCCGTTCAGCAGTTTCTCGAAGGAGCTCTCTCCTTTTGAGGCCTCCGCCTCATCCGCGAAGAACCGGTGATCGCTGTGAGCTTCCAGTCCGTTCACCCGAAAGATTGACGCGTCATCGAGCCATTCGATCCCGGGTACAGCCCTATGGTTCGCCAAAGTCATCTCTCCTTTCCGTTTAATACGGGAACGGGTATTACCCGTCCCCTTTTCCGCCGGTCCTACAGAATGACCGGCTGCTCCTTATTCTCTTCCGACAGTATGTATTCCGCGCTCCGGTCCTTTGCGGACAGCCGGTATCGTCCGCGGAAACCCTTCAGTACGCCGAAGCCTTCTTCATCCGTATGAATCGTCACATCCGTCGTCCATTCCTTCCGGATCAGATCCTTCAGCATCCGGTATACGGGCTTTTCCGTATTGTCCTTATGAACAACGCCGCTCGGTGCGCCGAGCCATGCACCGTCCGCGAAGTCCCAGCCGGTGACCGCTTTTACCAGAGGATGGTCAAAGAGGATGCGGTAGATCTCTTCCGTTTCCCTCGCCTGGCGTTCCTCTCCTTCCGGCGTGCCCGGCCATTCGCTCACCTGCCAGTCATTCAGATCCTCGATCTCCGGAGGGATCAGGTCGCCGGATACCAGGGTGTTCTCGGTGAAATGGATCGGAAGGCCGAACCGTTCGAAGCGTTCAAGCACTTCGAGAAGTTTCTCTTTGCCCCAGTAGCCCTGATGCTGATGGGACTGGATCCCGATGGCGCCTATGGGTACTCCGGCATCCAGACAGTCCGAGATCAGTTCCGCATAATGTTCGGAGGTATTGAAATCATTGATCAGCAGAAGCGCGTCCGGGTTGGATTCCTTCGCCGCGGCAAACATTTCCTTTACGATCCCCACTCTTCCGAGTTCATTGCAGAGCCTTGTGACGGCATTGTCATATTTGTCAAACACCGGCATGATCACGACTTCGTTGATGACATCCCAGATGTCCACGATCCCTTTGAAGCCTTCCACTTCCCGGTGGATCCTTCCGCGAAGCTTCTCAAGCACCGTCCGGTTGTCGTATTCCATAAGCCAGTCCGCACAGACAGTATGCCAGCAGAGCGGATGCCCTTTCACGGTCACATTCCTTTCGCGAAGGAACTTCGCGGTGTTCATCAGCTTTTCCGTATCCGGCTTCCCCTCCACGGGCTCGAAGCTTCCGAGATAGAAGGGGAGCGTCCCGTAATTGTAGACCTGAAGCCACTTGTCCGTCCGGTCCGTAACAAAGGAAAGATCACTTCCGGGGGCCGGATTCGCGCGGCCTATAAAATCAAAGGCGCCGCAGCCGAAGAGGAATTCGTGATCCGTAAGCTTCGCCTGAATATCCGTATTTGTAAGAGGCTTTCCCTCCCTGTCCGTAAAGCGGATCCTGACTTCGGATTTGCGATGCGCGTATTTTTCGTTTGCCATTTTTGAGATTCCTTTCTTTATAAATCCCCGGACCGTTCCGTCCGGGCGTCCAGTTTTTCGATCCTCCGCACCAGTTTCAGAAAGAAGGGCCGGATATCCTCCCTTCGGAGAAACCCTCCGTGGATCGACATATGATCTCCGCGGATGACCGGCATTATGTTCCAGATTCCCGGCTCCGTGTGCTTCGGATCAAAGGGCCGCTGAGGGTCGGTGGCCGGCGCGTACGCGGATATCGTATTCACGAGACCGTCATTGGCCTGCCAGCTTTCATCCGCCACGATCCCCGCATCCGTTACGCCGATATAGCATCCGATCTGGAGAGAGCGTTTCATATAGACCGGCTCCGTGATCTCCTGGATCGGGATCTGATGTCCCGCCTCATCCGCCTCCGTGCAGCAGAGGGGATAGGAAAAATAGTAGGTGTCCGGAAGTACGCCGATCTTTCTGTTAAGCGCCGCCGCGTTGTCCATATGCATATCATGATCCGCGAAGTCGGAGTCCGAGCGGCCGTCCGGATTATGATTCTTTTTCCCGACGGAAAGCATCCTTACCGCCACATCGCTCCAGACCGGCGCTTCCACGCTTTCGGGATCGAAATCCTCATCCTCGAAAAGATCATAGACCGTGGATCCGTTATGGGGCGAAGCGAGCGTAACGATGCTGTGGATCATTCCCGCCTTATTGCCCGAAAAAAGCCCGGAATAGGAGTCTCCGGGGCAAAGCTTCCGCTCTTTTTCCGAGCCGTCCGCCATCAGACGGGCAAAAAGCCGGATCGTCGCTCCGCCGAAGGAATGTCCGATGAGAACGAGCCGGGTGTCATCCGTCATTTCCGGGATCAGCGGTTCCCCGGAAAAATCCTTTCCGAAGCGCCCGTGCCTCATTTCCATGCTGTGAAAAACTCCGTAATCCGTGATCGTCCCGAAGATCTGCGCGTACAGTTCACAGGCCCGGTCCCAGGCACTTCCGATGGGAGACACAGAAGCCGCGTAACTGTCATATCCTTTTTCACGAAGATAAGCGGTCAGATCGCCGCCCTGCATGCCCCAGTAAGGAATCCGGCGGTTGATCGGATCATAACTGCCCCATCCGGACAGTCCGTGTACAAATACATATTTCAGTCTGCTCATTGTCATAATATAACCTACCCTGTCCCCACCCGTCAACCGACGGAGCAGTACCGTAACATGTGTTATTTTGCGTCGTCACTTTTTTTATGGAAATGACGCTTTTCTTTTGCTAAAATATGTTACGTAAGTGTTTTGTCCGGAGGTACCGTATGAAAGACAGATCCGAAACCGCCGGCTCCAGATTCCTGAAGATGCCGCCGATCACCCGGCCCAGAGATTCCGCTGCCGGCTTTATCATACTGCTTATCCTGTATCTTACCGCCGCCTTTCTGGTAAATCGCGTCGCGCGGTCTCAGGCTGTCCTTACGATCGGTGACATGCAGATGCCTGTTACGACCTTTACGGGAATTCTCTCTTCATTGGGAAACATCATCATCATCTTTCTTGTGGTCTATTTCCGTAAAACGGGTTTTATCACGGCTCTGATCGTACTTGCCCTCCAGTTCCCCATGATGCTCTGGGCGATGCTCGTCGCGCATACTCTCTCTACCGTGCCCGGAGTTTTCGGAAACCTCTTCACCGTAGTCGCGATCCTTATGATCCATTCCCGCAATAACGCGATCGATGAATTTCAGCGGTCCGAGATCGTACACCTGAAGGAGCAGCAGAAATTCTCACAGCATCTTTTCGAACAGACGGCTACCGCTCTCGTAAATGCCGTCGACGCGAAGGATACCTACTCCCACGGACACTCGCTCAGGGTGGCCGAATATTCCGAAAAGATCGCGAAAGCCATGAATATGAGCGACGAAGACTGCTATAAAGTCTATTATACCGCCCTTTTACATGATGTCGGAAAGATCGGGATCTCGGACGAGATCATCAATAAGCCCGGCAGACTGACCCCCGAAGAATACGAGATCATCAAACAGCATCCGGGACTCGGAAATCAGATCCTTTCAAGCATCAGCGAATATCCCTACCTGAGCATCGGTGCCCATTTTCATCACGAGCGATATGACGGAAAAGGTTATCCCATCGGGCTTAAGGGGGAGGACATCCCCGAGATCGCGAGGATCATCTCCGTGGCGGATGCCTATGATGCCATGTCCTCGAACCGGAGTTACCGTGATGCCATTCCCCAGCAGCTCGTACGTGAGGAGATCATCAAAGGGGCCGGAACCCAGTTCGATCCGCAGATTGCGAAGATCATGCAGCATCTGATCGATCAGGATACCGAATATCACATGAAGGAACGGGATTCCATCAAGGAACTGGCCGGCCGGGATGACCTTAACTGCAACGAGTACCGGAGCGCCTTTTCCGACGGGATACAGATAACCTCCTTTGCCACGAAGATCCATATGAGATGCACTTCCGGAGCAAAGGGAAAAGCCGGGAGCAGGCCCCCCGCCATCATCCTTTTCGATTCTCTGGACGGCAGGGTGCATGATGAGGAAAAGACTATCCGGGACCTAAATTATTTCGAATACTGTGAGATCTGGTTTGACGGGCATACCGCGGAAAAGAATACCCGGAAGATCAGGGTGTCCCTGAAGGATCATAAGGAATCCTGGACCGGTTCTTCAAAGAACGAAACGATATACGACATCGAAGCTGTCAGATATCGTGATCATGTTCTGGTCACCGTCAATGACGGCTCCAAGACCATCGAAGTGATCGCGGCTCTTCCCGACAGCACGAGGTTCTCCTTCATCAGTCTGACCGGCGAAAACTGCAGGATCAGCGATGTGCGCGTTACGACCTCGGACACGGAGATCACCTCCAGGTACATTCCCCGGATCGCGGAAGAGATCAGCTATATCAGCGGGCCTGCAGGAGATATTCCGAATCTGCAGATCGACGGTCACCGGAGTGCCGCAACGGAAGGGATCCCCGTTACCGACGGTATGAAGATCTCCTTCCATACCATGAGCCTTCCCACGGCGAGGCTCATCTGGCACTGTCCCTACATCAGCCTCTTTTATGCCGATGACCGGGAAGTTTACGGAGACGGATTTCTGGAATATTCCATGCTCCGGCTCGACGGGGAGAACATCCACGGCGGCGAGAACGCAAGGAATGACATACACGTTAAACAGACTGACGATTTCGGCGGCTGGGAAGCCTGGAAAAAGGCAAACAAAGACGGCCTCGACTGTACGGTCAGCTTTAAGCGAAACGGTGATCAGCTCATCGTGACCACCGAAAACCTGGGGCTTTCCATCCGGAATGTCACCACCTTCCCGGAAGGATATCCCGAAACAGTTTATGCCGCGATCACCGGCGACCAGTGCGTCGTCACGAATATCCGGATCAGCAGATAGGAAGCGGTAAGGAGCAGGATCAGAATGCGAAGAAAAAACATAGCTCTCATCACGGCTCAGCCCGAAGCGTCTCATGAGCTGCGGATCATAAAGGGGATCTCGACCCAGTGCAGAAAGTACGGTTACCATGTTTCCGTCTTTACTCCTATGACCCATCTGGAATTTCAGCGGGACGCCTATGTGAAGGCCGAATCGAATATTTTCCGCCTTGTCAATTTCGACAGGATCGACGGGCTGATCCTTGATTCCGTAAATCTGGTACCGGGAGACCGCAGCCGGTTTATCGACGAAATCCTCGAACGTCTTCGGGACTACCCGGATCTCCCCGTGGTTTCCCTTGAAATGTTTATCGAAGGTCTTCCGATGATCCGGAGCAATAATGAGGACGCTCTGCGGGAGATGTGCCGCCACGCCATCGAGGTTCACGGAAAAAGAGAACTTCTGGTAATGACGGGAGGCCGGGGAAACGAAGTGGCGGAATCAAGGCTTAAGATCTGCCTTGACGAGATCGAAAAGCATGGCCTTCGCGTAAAGGACGAGCACATCGTTTACGGAGATTTCTGGTATGCAAGCGGCGATGAGCTTGCAAGAAAGATCGCGGACAAAACGGTCAGTCTCCCCGAAGCCGTGCTCTGTACCAGTACGCATATGGCCCTTGGGCTGATCTACCGGCTTCGGAAGCTCGGGATCCGTATTCCGGAGGATGTGATCGTCCTCGGCTTTGACACCACGGTGGAAGGCTGCTGCAATGATGTGATCCTTTCTGCCTATGATGCTGCCGACGCTTCATCGGCTGCCGGGACCGTGGATTATATCAGGAGGATCATCGATCCCGGAAAAGAGATCCTGCCTTACGAGGAGGATGTTAAGAAAATGTTCTTCCCGGGTATGAGCTGCGGCTGCACTCCGAGGATCGAGCAGACCCTCAACGCCTTTCAGCGCGTGGCTTACCTGATCGCCTATAACAGTTCCTCGGATAACGAATCCTTTGAGATCAGTTTCGGGAGGATGATGGAAAGCTACTGTATGGAGGAGTTCACCGCCTCCAGGTCTCCGGAGGAATGCTTCCGGAAGATGGCGGATATGAGTTATCTTCTGAAGCCCTTCAGGGACTATCAGCTGTGCCTTCGAAAGGACTGGATCGAAGAATCCGATGTGCCGAAAGGCTATCCCCCCGAAATGACGGTCTTTCTCACAGCCTGGGTCACGCCGGATTATCTTTGCAAGGCCGACTGCACGCCTCTTACGTTTGAAACGGAGAAAATGACTCCCCTCTTTGAAGACGAGACCATAGAGCCCAGCATCTTTTATTTCTCGCCCATCCATTTTGAAGGGATCAACTTCGGCTATTCCGTCCTGAGACGATCCCTGGAGGATCCTCCCACCCTGACACTTACCTATCGCACCTGGCTGCGGTTTGTTAATAATGCTCTCGAGATGACAAGGACGAGGAAGCAGCTTCTGTCCCTTTCGATCCGTGACAGTATGACCGGGCTTTACAACCGCAGAGGCATGCAGCTCCAGCTGGAAAAGGCAGGGCTTCGCGAGCGTTCCGGTGAAAGGCTCTTTGCTGCCGTGGTCGATATGGACAGATTGAAAAAGATCAATGACACCTACGGGCATACGGAAGGCGATTACGGGATCATGATCACCGCGGAGGCGGTAAGGCAAAGCGCTCTTCCGGAGGAGATCTGCGTCCGGGCAGGCGGCGATGAATTCTACATCATCGGGATCGGTCTGTATGATCCCGATGATTTCCCCGCGCGAAAAGAACGCTTCCGCAAGCTTTTGCAGGAGCTTCATGCGAAGTCCGGCAAGTCTTTTCCCATCAGTGCCAGTATCGGCTTTTCCTGCGAGGTCATCGGGGAGGACACGAATCCCGATACCGTGATCAATCGTGCGGATAAGGAGATGTATGAGGAGAAGGTCCGTTCCAGAGCAGAGAGGATGGATCCCTGAAGAATTTCCGGTTAAAAAAGGTTTCGGCATTTTGGCCGAAACCTTTTGCAGCGCTACCAGGATTCGAACCTGGAAATGACGGAGTCAGAGTCCGTTGCCTTACCGTTTGGCGATAGCGCTGAATTATCTTTGACAAAGAGTGATTATAACGGATAAAACCCGACAAATCAAGGGTTTTTTTTATTTTCATCTTTCGGCCGGCATTTGCCCCGTTTTTCCCACGTCTATCTGACCGCTTCGAGTGTGAAATGCCTTGCCAGATTATCCCTGAGATCCTTTCTTTCGATCGACTTTAAGAGATACCCGGAGGGCTTTAAGGCAAGCACCTTCATAATACTTTCCTTATCGCTCTTGCCCGTAAGGAATATCACGGGAGTATTCGCGGTCTCCGAATCGGTCCTCAGCATCTCGAGTACCTGAGGGCCTGAGGTGACCGGCATCTCATAATCAAGAAGGATCAGGTCCGCGTGGTTCCTTGCAAGCCACGTGATGGCCTGAAGCCCGGAATTCACCATGGAAACACGGTATTTGTCCTTCAGCCAGTCCGCGATCATTCTCATATAGGAGACATCATCATCCACGATCAGAATGCTCTTCCTTCTTGCCTCTTCGGAAACCTCGGAAAAATATGTGCTCATCTCATCCAGAAATCTCTCCATATCCAGAGGTCTTTCATAGAATTTATGAATCTGGTTCTCCGAGATCAGACCGCATACGAATTTATATTCCTCCTTCGCACCGATGACCACGATCTGCTTGTCATGCTCGATGCAGTAGTCCCTCATAAAGACCAGGATGTTCGCGTATTTTCCGACCTCATCGTCCGTATAAAGGATAAACAGGTCCGCCTCTTCGCAGCGGGTCTTCAGCTGCTCCATCTGTGCGGCCGAATACAGAGGCTCTATGTCGATGGTCTTAAGCTTCATCTCAAGCCCCCTTACGGTAAAAGTCTCCTTCTCGCTGACGATCAATGCGGTCTTATTCGTTTCCATTATGATCCTCCCGTCACATCATCTTAAGGATCTCTTTGATCCCGTCCCAGTTCATTTCTCCGAGGAGTGCTTCCAGTTTCGAAAAACGATCCTTATCTTCCGGCGGAAGCCGGTATTCCTTAACGGAATCCACCACCATCTTCGCAAGGTCAAAATCCATGGCATCCGCGAATTCCGAAAGGCCGGCATAGGCATCCGAAAGCATATCCTCCGGGATGTCCGGAAGATCATCGCCCTTTTCGAACTCTTTTCCGAGCGCTTCCCGGATCCTCCGGTATTCCTCCATCATTGCCTGATGATTTCTGCCGATGTACTCCGTATCCGAGCGGTTTCCGGCTTCTTCCAGTTTTTCCGCGGCATTCCCGAGATCCACGGCGCCGATGAGCCTCGAACTGCTCTTCAGCGCGTGCACCTTGATCGTATAATTCTTCAGATCGCCGCTTTCATGGAAGTTTTGGATCTCGCCCGACTTTGTCTCGTAAGAATCATAATATATCTTAAGCACCGAAAGCAATGCTTCCTTTGAACCGCTGTTTCTGAGCGCGACCGAAGCATCGATCCCCGGGATCTTCTCATACCATTCGAACCCGTTCGGACTCTCCTTGTCTCCGGTCGATGTTTCTTCTTCCGTTTCTCCGGCATCTTCCGGAGATCCGTTCCGCCCCCCGTCGGAATTCACTTTCCGCGCGGAAGCCGGTTCATCATCCGTATCGCTCTCCTTCTCCCCTTCCGTATCGCTCTCTCTCTCCTCTTCCGTCTCCGTGACCTTCGCGAAGATCGAGCCGAGGCTGTAGCTTCTTTCACCCTTTTCCATAAAGAGCAGGCCGAAGGAACCCTGTCCGCAGTTGGAAGCGATCCCCGCCGATGCCTTCTGGAATATGATATGCTCGAAGTTCATCCTTTCCCGGATCAGGTTTTCGATCCAGACAAGTTCCTCCTCGGCCATCCCCACATAGGTGACGAAAAGGAATTCCGTGTCCGGGGCCGCTTTCTGTGAGAGGACCTCTTTTACATACTTTTCGTAGCAGTCCTTCACCCCGCCGATAAAGAATCTTCCGACGCCCATGGAATCGTCTTTGACACGGAGTACGGGCCTTAGCCACAGGGTCTTCAGGATATTGTTGATCATCGGGCTGATGTGCCCGCGCCTTGCCATAACATCCGTGCTTTTGATAATGAAGCTGCAGCGGATCCTGTGCTTTACCGCCTCCAGTTCCGCCACGATCCTGTCGGCCGGAACCCGCTGGGCGGCAAGCCTTGCCGCGATCATTACAAGGATCCCGGTAGCGCTGGACAGGCATTCCGAATTGACTACGGTCACGTTTTCGAAGGTCTCGGCCGCTTTTTTCGCTCTCCCGTATTCCCTGCTGCTTCCCGTGGTCAGCGTGATATAGATGAGCTGGTGCGCTTTTTTCAGTTCCTCCGAGAAGAAGGCGGCAAAATCGTCCTCTTCCGGCGGATCGGAGGTGACCATTTTCTGTTCGTCTCCCATATAGCCCACCAGTTCCTCGGAGTCGATATCGATGGTATCAAAGAAAACGCCCTCTCCGGTGGTGACCGTATAGGGAATGACGCTGATCTGAAGCTCCCTCAGGACTTCGGCCGGCAGATCGCTCATGGTACTCGTGGCAATGAGCACCGGCTTCTTTTTCGCGTATCCGCTTCCGGTATTCATCTGCGCCCCGGTCATCTCATTATTTCCGCCAGCGATCACCTTTTCGGCAGGAAGATGCTGGATCAGCATCTCTTCAAGTGCTCTTCCCGAAACGGGTTTCAGAAGATATCCGTCAAAACCCGTGCTGTTGTAAAGATCGACATTCTCCCCGCCGGCGTTCGCGGTCAGTACGATGACGGGCGTGTCGGTATTCAGGCCGCCCTTCTGTTCCCGAATCGCTTCAAAGCATTCGATGCCGTCCATTTCCGGCATCAGGTGATCCATGAAAATCGCATCATACCTGTATGCAAGGGTTCGGCCAAGCGCGTCCCTTCCGCTTAAGGAAAGGTCTACCGTCATCCCTGTCCCGTCAAGCAGTTTCTTTTCCACCTGAAGGTTCATCTCATTATCGTCGACAATGAGGATTCTGGCTTCCGGCGCAAGGAAGTCATGTTCGAATCTCTCGCTTCCGGATATTCTGCCGGCGTTTGATATGTTCAGTTCTCCGATCCGCCGGTCGGAAGAGATTCCCTGTCTTAAGCTGACCATAAAGGTCGAACCCTGCGTATACACGCTGTTCACGGTGATCTCGCCGCCCATGAGTTCCACCAGCTGCTTTACGATGGAAAGTCCGAGGCCCGTTCCTTCGATATAGCGGTTCTTCTCCTCGTCAATACGCTGGAAGCTGTCAAAAAGATGAGGCAGCGCATCCGATTTTATCCCCATTCCGGTATCCGTCACGCTGATCTTGAGGAGCGCGTTCTCCGCATCGGGGAATTCGCATTCCATATGGAGGGCGACCGAACCCTTCTGCGTGTATTTCACAGCATTGTTGAGGAGGTTGATCAGGATCTGCTTGATCCTTACCTCGTCTCCGAAAAGGGTCTCCGGAACGGCGGGATCGATGTCCACCCTGAATTCCAGACCCTTTTCTTCCGCCTTCAGTCAGATCATGTTTACGATCTCGGAGAGGAGTGAAGGGACATTATAATTGACGGGAACGATATCCATCTTTCCGGCTTCGATCTTGCTGACATCCAGGATATCATTGATGAGCGCAAGCAGCATTTTTCCTGCGCCCTGAATATTTCTGGCATCCTTCCTGATCTCTTCGGAAGCATCCTCCTGACGAAGGATTACCTCGTTCAGGCCAAGCACGGTATTGATTGGCGTACGGATCTCATGGCTCATGCTGGAGAAGAAACGGTTCTGGGTCCGGTTCAGTTCCTCCAGTTCCTTTGATCTTTCCTCGGCGATCTTCGCTTCCTTCTGATAGATCCTCGTCTGGAAAGTAATGATCGCGGTTAGGACCAGAACGATGATGACATATTTCGCGAAGGAATAGATGAAATCGGCTTCCCTCGGATATACGGTCACGAGCTCCGGCTTAAGATATGCCGTGATCCAGCAGCCAAGCAGCACAAAGGCATCGAGGACGCACATCACCACCCGGAACTTTCCTTCCAGGATCAGCACCAGATAGTAGGTTCCCAGAAGGAGCGTAAGGAGCGCTCCGCAGGACAGACCGCCCTTTGTAAAGAAAAGGGCCGGCTGGAAGAAAAAGATCAGGATAAAGGCCACGATGATCTTGGCTGTCCCGTAGCGGTTCTTTATGACCACATATACAAGAAAACCCGCGCTGACAGCCACGATCGCGAAGGATGTGAGTGTGGAGGATACCGGCTCATGCAGGAAGATCCCGACGATCAGGGCCACGATCAGCGCATTGAAATACATGATCGAGAAAAGTACAAAGGTCCTGTCCTTGACATTGATCGATGAGTCAAACAGGAAGTCGTGTATCCGGCCGATCTTCTGCTTCAGAAACTTCATATCCTATGCCCTCCCCTCATAACTGATCGCGCTTTCGGGCAGGATCTTTTTCATGACCCGCTCAAATTCAGCAATATCTATGGGTTTGGCAATAAAGCCGTCAAAACCTTCCCGGATGAACATTTCCCTGGCGCCGCTTAACGCATTGGCGGTAAGCGCCACGATAAGAGGGGTCCGTTTGCTCTCAAGGGCCGCCTGACGGATCCTCTTCATGGCTTCGACACCGTCCATCTCCGGCATCATATGATCCATAAAAATGACATCATAGTCATTTTTTTCGAACTTTTCTATGGCTTCCTTCCCGCTTTCGGCGGTATCCGCATACATTTTGTACCCCTTGAGCAGTCCTGATGCCACGATCAGATTGGCCGGCTCGTCATCTACGATGAGAGCGCTCACCCCGGTAAATCTGAGAGCCTTTTTCCGCTCCTCCTCATATCCCGGGATCTCCGCCCCGTTGTTCAGGATGCGGACGATGGGAAGTCCGTACATAGGTCTCGGCATCACGATAATACCCGGGGAAGCGGTAAAGGACCTGTCCGCGGAAACGACCACTCTGATCCCGGATCCGGAAAGACGGTCAAGCACTTCCCGTTCTCCCTCATATTCCTCCTGCCCCAGGAAAAGGTACGAAACCCGAAGTTCTTCCGCAAGGCGCAGAAGCTCTTTCTGATCCCCCGCCGAATAAAGAGGTACGCCAAGTCCCGTCGCCAGGTTCACCGCCAGCTCCTTGTAGAATTCCCTCACCTGCGGATCCGGATGCTTATCGGGCTTAAGGTAGAAAAGCACATCTCCTTCCAGATCATCGCTTACCGCAAGGCAGGGCGACGGATCCGCCACCTGCTGCGGCACGGAAATATGGACTGTGGTCCCGGTTCCCTTTATGCTGTTGATCCGGACGAAGCCGCCCATCTTGTGGACGAATCCGTATACGATCGGAAGGCCGATCCCGATACCGCCGGTGCTCCGGTTCCGCTGCTTGTTGGCCTGATACATTCCCTTGGATACCTGTGCCATACCGGCGCGGGTCATCCCGATCCCGGTATCCGTCACCTCGATGATAAGGTTCGCGCCGTACTCCTGCCGGTCCGCAAATACCCTGATATAGATGCCGCCCGTCTTCGTGAACTTCAGAGCGTTATTCAAAAGATGCCGGAAGATCTTGTGAAGCTTCTTCACATCTCCGGTGAACATGGTCGGTGTCCCGGGATCGAGATCAACGATCAGCTCGAGCTCCTTTTTCCTGTTCACTGCGTTATAGGTGGAAACGACATCGTTGATGAGGGAGATGCACATGTAATTCTCTTCCTCAAGCAGCAGTTCGCCGCGTTTTAATTCCGTATAATCCTGAATGTCCTCGATCTGATGGGAAAGCCGTATCCCCGCTTCCCGGATCGTATTGAGTTCCTCACGGTCGCTGTTTTCCTGGAGAAGTGTCGTCATCCCGTTGATGACATTGACCGGAGTTCTTAATTCATGTGAGATATTGGAGAGGAAATCCTCCATGTCATGACTGTTTGCATTGACGGCCTCCCTCCAGCGGTCCAGTTTTTCGTTCGCGGAAAGGCGGAAGCTGACGGTAAGCCGGCAGAAAAAGTACATAAGAAGCGTGATCCCGATATGAAGCACCAGGCGGACGATCATGATCGTGTCCACAAATACTTTGGGATCCCTGTAGATCAGGAAAAACTGGATCGACATGATGGCTGCGTATTCAAGCAGGATCAGATTCAGATAGAATAGCCGGTCGGTTATCGTAAAGGTGGCCATCAGGATCAGGATCACCACCGCGGCGTCAAAGAGACTTATCGGATGAATGCCGTGATAGAACGCCTGCAGCGATGCACAGACAAAATAGATCCCTATGCGGAAACGTTCCTCGGGCGTCTGGGTCAGGTGGAGCCACCAGATAAGGATCATCCCCACAGCCAGAACGGGAGGCATCCAGAATTCCCATCCGGCAATAATGCTTTCCGTGATGTTTCCGAGACAGGCTATCGAGATGATGGTTATCATCAGCCGTTCTTTTCTGATGTCTTCCATAATGTCCCCCCGGCAGGCTTTTTATCTTCGTCGGGAAATAAACTCTCCCAGTTTATCCATTGCGGTTTTCAGTTTCTCGATGGAATAGGCGTAGGAGATCCGGATAAAACCGTCGCCGCAGTCCCCGAAGGCGTTCCCCGGCACCACTGCCAGTTTCTCCTCTTCGAGGAGCTTCATCGCGAAATCATCCGAGCTCATACCGAATTCCCTGATACACGGAAACACGTAGAACGCGCCGAAGGGTTCGAAGCAGGAAAGCCCCATTTCACGGAAGGCGTTCATCAGGAACCGCCGGCGCTGATTGTAGGAGTCCCGCATCAGTGCCACGTCCTCATCGCCGTTCTTTAATGCTTCCACTGCCGCGTACTGGCTCGTGGTCGGCGCGCACATGATCGCAAACTGATGGATCTTCACCATCTGCGTAATGATATTCTCGGGTCCGCAGGCATATCCGAGCCGCCAGCCGGTCATCGCGTAGGCTTTCGAAAAGCCGTTGATCAGGATCGTTCTTTCCTGCATGCCGGGCAGGGTGGCAATGGATACGTGCTTATCCTTGTAGGTGAGTTCTCCGTAGATCTCGTCGGAAATGACATAGATGTCATTTTCAATCAGGATCGGAACGATCGCTTCCAGATCCTTTTTCTCCATAATCGCACCGGTGGGATTGTTCGGGAAAGGAAGGATAAGGATCTTCGTCTTTTCCGTGATCGCGGCCCTTAATTCCTCAGCCGTCAGACGGAACTCGTTCTCCGCCTTCAGCTCGATGATCACCGGCTTCGCGTCCGCAAGGATCGCGCAGGGTTCGTAGGACACATAACTCGGCTGGGGGATGATGACTTCGTCTCCCGGATTGATCATTGCGCGAAGGGCGATGTCGATCCCTTCCGAGCCGCCCACCGTGATGATGACCTGTTTCTTCGGATCGTAGTCGAGCCCCTGGGAACGCTTCATATAGTTCACGATCTCCCGTCGAAGCTCGATCAGTCCGGAATTTGAAGTATAGAAAGTACGTCCCTTTTCCAGGGACCAGATCCCCTCGTCCCGGATATGCCAGGGTGTGTCAAAATCCGGCTCTCCGACGCCGAGGGAGATCACGTCATCCATCTCCGCCGCGATGTCAAAAAACTTCCGGATGCCTGAGGGCTTTATCCCGATTACTTTATCTGATAACGGATTTCTCATGGTGTGATCAGCTCCCTGTGATCCTCAAACTTCCGGTCAAGGATCGTACCGTGGTCTTTGTATTTTTTCAGAATGAAATGGGTTGCGGTGGAAAGCACGCCTTCCATGGTGGAAAGCTTGTGGGAAACGAAACTCGATACTTCCTTAAGAGATCTTCCCTCAAGCGTGATGAGCAGGTCGAATCCTCCGGAGATCAGATAAACCGAGGTCACCTCCGGATATTTGTAGATCCGCTCCGCCAGATTGTCAAAGCCCTGTCCCCTTGTGGGAGTGATCCGTACTTCGATGAGGGCGGTCACCTTTTCGATGGAGGTCTTTTCCCAGTCGATCATTGTATGATAACCGCAGATCACACCCTCCTCTTCCATGGCTTTCAGCTCGTTGGCCACCTGAAGTTCATCCTCTCCGAGGCGGACGGAAAGATCCCGGATGCTGATCCTGCTGTCCTTTTCAATGATTGCCAGGATTTTCTCTCTCATAGCGATACCTCTCCTTTAAGATTTGAGTGTCGTGTTTCCGATATTGCCGGACATAAGCCTTTCAAGCTCATCCGTTCTTATATGGGGAAGATACCCCCGTTCGTCGCCGTTGATCAGTATTTTGTCATTGGATGGGTTTGTCGTTCCGATGAAAAATGCGGGGATCCCCTTCTCATTGAGACACCGGATCATCTCATCCCCGTGTTCGCAGAGGATCAGTGAGGAATGTCCCGAATAAAGAGCATAGGGATTGGCCTTCAGTACTTCGCATACCTCGACCGTCTCCTGCTTAACGGGGATCTTTGTGATCCCGGCCTCAAGTCCGCATTTTAATTCCCGTGACATCCGGAAGAGCGCTTCAAAGATCCCGCCTTTAAGATACTCTCTCGCGTAGGAAGCTCCGTGCTCCCTCGCGATCCTTATGTCCGATGGTTCTTCTCCGGTCCGGGGCAGATCGTTGCGGTCATTCCGAAAAGCCTCCGGCAGGCCTTCGTCGGATGATGATACCTCAGGGATCTTTGACAGGCCTTCGCCGGATGATGATGCCTCAGGGAGCTTTGGCAGGCCTTCATCGAATGCCGCCGCCTCCTCCACGATCCTCCCGGGGAGGGTCTTCAGGAGTTCTTCGCGGAAGCTTCTTGCAAGAAGAGCCGTCCCGCGGATCCCGATATATCTCGTTACGATGATGTCCATTCACATATCCCGGCTTTTGCGGCCTCTCCTATTCTCCTTCCGGAGCCCCCTCCGGAGCGGGAGCGGGAAGAGGGATCCCTGCTGCCGCGGCCTCTTCGATGGCCTTGCAGGTGGCCGCCGTGGCTTTGATCGTATCCTCGTCACCGGTGGCAATGGCGTTTGCCATCACTGCCTGAACATTCGGATCCGCCGAAGCAATGCCCACCGTCACGTAGCGGGGAGCCGGTTTGTAGGTACTGCTGTTTACCAGTTCTCTGGTGGTCTCGCCGTTCTCGGTCACAACCTTCCAGAGGTTTGCTTTATAGCCGACATGAGCGGACTGGGTGCTGATATAGCCTACCGGATGGGCCGCGTCCTGGATCACCGCAATCCCCTCTGGCACCGTCTTGCTCACCACCTCGCTCTCATAGGAGAGTACCCGGTCGGCGGGCCGTGTCTCATGTCCGTAGATCGTCATATAGACCTGTTTGTCATCCGTCGTATAAGCCTCAAGATAGATCGGGGCATCCGTATTGTTCACGAAGCGGAAATCCGTACCGGCACTTTCCGCGATGGTCGCGTCTCTTGCCGGATCCACGTAGGTCACGATCATCCCGTGATTGCGCCGCTCCGTTACTTCAAGTTCGGAAAGCAGCACCGCGTTGTAAAGCGTGGAGGATACCTGACAGATCCCGCCGCCGACGCTGTCCACCACCTGTCCGGAAGCATAGGCTGCTGCGATCTGATATCCGTTGTCAAAGGTAAAGGGCTTCACATGATCGTAAAAAGAAAACTCCTCCCCGGGATAGATCACGTTCCCGTTGATGAGGGACGAGCCGTTCTTAATGTTCGCACTCCTTGCCGCGCTGGAGGTCTTGTAGCTCGTATGATAGGTGCCGAGCACATCCTTTACCAGCGAAAGCTCCTCCTCGGTTCCCTTCGGCCTGTTCTCGGTCACGCAGAGCGTGACTTCCGCATCGTTTCCGTCCCATTCGGAGCTGAGGAAATGTTCGAGTCTCGCGGCGGATGCCTCGATATCCACCATGGCTCCCCCGGTTCCTCCGGTCACCTGAAAGACGCCGTCCGTCCGTTCGATGGTCCCGTTCACCGGCTCCACATCATAGATGCTGCAGCGCTCCTCAAGTACGTCTTTGACCAGTTCGTCATCCACATCCCATTCGACATGGAAGACCTCCTGATTCAGTTCAAGATCCTTTTTGGCCTTATATCTCCTTACCACATTTCCCGAGCGGCCTTCGTCATAGGCCTTCCCTACCAGGTCCCGGTTCGTCCAGTGAAGTCCGATCTCCGCCGGAGTGACCGTGGATGCCTCATTGTTTACGGAGTAAAGCGTGATCGTTCTGTCCCCGAAGTATCCGACATAATCCTCGATCGCTTCTTCGGCTTCCTGCTCGGTCATTCCCCCGAGAGAAACGTCATCCGCGAAGATGCCGTTATGGATCGTTCCGTCATCCGCCCTTACACTCACAAAGAGGATGAGGATCGTGGCCAGTCCCGATAATACAGCGGATCCGATGCCCGCCAGCTTCATTTTCATTTTCTCCCCTTTCCCGCTTATACGAAGCGGCGAAAATTGCGCTAATACATTAATGATGCTATAGTAGGTATGATCATCGCAAGGATCAGCAAAACGATGATCACGACCGAAATCACTTTTCTCGTTTTTTTATTGTGAAAATTAAACATATTTTTATCCCGAATTTTGGTTAAACTATTGAAAGGATTATATAATGAAATATCCTATCTTTGCAAGCCTCATTCTCCTTTCCCTGTGGCTGATGTTTGCGATCCACAGGAGCAGGAACGGGGCCGCCAGACGTTTTCAGGAATTTCTGGATAATGAGGTCAGGGCCAACAACACGAGAAAAAAGCCCCTCGACGACCTTCATTATATAACAATCCCCCTTGAAACACTACCCGTAACAGTGCTGAAAGAAGACCCCGAAATCGCGGAATGCCTCGGCATTATGCACGACCTTTCCGAAAAGAAGATCGTGAATCTGACCGGGATCTCGAATACGGATCTGAAGCTCCGCTACGGCGCTCCGAATCTGGATTATCTCGCCCGCTGCGACGAGTGCTACACTCTCCTTGCAAGGACGATGGACAAATGGGCACATATTCTTTATTCAAAAGGCTTTGAAGAGGAAGCAAAGACTGTTCTTGAATTCGCGATATCAACCGGCACGGATGTCAGGGGAAGCTATGAACTTCTTTGCGGGATCTATGCTTCCGGAGGGGAGCAGGGAAAGATCGAGGCCCTGATCCCGACGGCCGAAGCCCTGAACTCCCTTACGAAAAACGGGATCCTTTCCATGCTGGAAAAATATTCCGCTCCGCCGGAAGGATGATCAGGCTCTTTTCGCGTAATCCGCACAGACTTCTTTCAGAAAACACTCTTCGCATTTCGGAGACGGCGCCTTGCAGATCGTCCGTCCGAGAGTGATAAGATCAATATTCCAGAGGATCCAGTGGTCTTTCGGGAGTTTCTTCATCAGATCGAATTCCACGCGCACGGGATCCGTTTCCTTTGTAAGGCCCAGCTTCCGGGAGATCCGTCCCACATGGGTATCCACAACGATGCTGTCGATCCCGTAGATATTTCCGCGTATCACGTTCGCCGTCTTTCGTCCGACTCCGGGGAGGGAGGTCAGTTCCTCAATATCGGAGGGCACTTCCCCGTGAAAATCCTCAAGGAGCTTTTTCGCGCAGGCGATCAGATTCTTCGCCTTATTGTGGTAAAAACCGGTGGAATGGATGTCCTTTTCCATCTCCTTAAGATCCGCTTCCGCAAAGGACCGGATATCCGGGTATTTCACATAAAGGTCCTTCGTCACGAGGTTCACCCGCTCGTCCGTGCACTGCGCGCTCAGGATCGTCGAAAAAAGGAGCTGCCAGGGTTCCTTAAAAACAAGGAAGCACCGATGATCGGTGCCGTATTCCCTGTCGAGCAGCTCCAGTATTTTTTTAACCCGCTCTTTTATTTCCAAAACTTTTTCTTTCTTTCCTTCGGATCGCTGCCGTCGCCTGCCTGTTCAGCCGCATGCAGACTGTTGCCGGTCAGTTCATCGAATCTGCGGAGAAGATCCTTCGCTTCCTGCGAAAGCCGCTCCGGTGTCTGTACCACAAGGGTCACGTAATGATCCCCTCTGATATCCGATCTGTGAAGCGTCGGAACTCCTTTGCCCTTCAGACGTACCTTCGTTTCCGTCTGGGTGCCGGCCTTTACCTCATAGATCACCTTACCGTCCACGGTATCCACTACCACATCGCCGCCAAGCGCCGCGATCGCATAGGAGATCGGAACGGTGGAGTAGATATTGTAGTCCTGTCTC
>JAILLW010000016.1 GCA_024692955.1 Lachnospiraceae bacterium
AGGCAAGTTTCACGCTCAGCACGAATACGGAAAGCGCTTCCTTAAGCTCACTGATCGGGGGAAATGTGGGCGCGATCCTTATATTGCTGTCATCCGGATCCTTTTTATACGGATAGGTGGCTCCCGCTCCCGTCAGGGTCACACCGGCCTCCTTGCAGAGTTCGACGATGGTCTTCGCGCAGCCCTTCATCGCCTGGAAGGATACGAAATAGCCGCCGTTCGGCTTCGTCCATTCTCCGATCCCGAGAGGCGAAAGCTCGCGGTCCAGCGTTTCAAGCACAAGTTCGAATTTCGGACGGATGATGGCCGCGTGTTTTTTCATATGCTCCTTCATGCCGTTGATATCCTTAAAGTAGCGGACGTGCCTTAACTGGTTCAGCTTGTCATGGCCGATGGTCTGGATTTTGATCACGCTCTTTACGTAATCAAGATTCTTTTTGGATGCGCCCATCGCCGCGATTCCCGAGCCGGGGAAGGTCACCTTTGAGGTGGAGCAGAACTTGAAGACCATATCTTCATTTCCGGCCTTCCGGCATTCGGAAAGGATCTCAAGGAGCACATCCTCTTTGCCGTTATAAAGATGATGGATCGTATAGGCATTGTCCCAGTAGATCCGGAAATCCTCCGCTGCGGGCTTAAGATTTGCGAAGCGCCGCACTGTCTCATCCGAGTAGGTGTACCCCTGGGGGTTCGAATACTTCGGAACGCACCAGATCCCCTTCACAGCAGGATCACTGTTCACATATTTTTCCACGAGATCCATGTCCGGTCCGTCCGGGGTCATAGGGATGTTGATCATCTCGATCCCGAACTGCTCCGTGATGGCAAAATGGCGGTCATATCCCGGCACGGGACAGAGGAATTTCACCTTATCCAGCCGGCACCAGGGTGTGCTCCCGCAGACCCCGAGGATCATGGAGCGACATACCGTATCATACATTACGTTCAAAGATGAATTGCCGAAGACGATGACTTCCTCGTCCGAGATCTCCATCATCTGTGCCATCAGGCGGCGCGCTTCATGGATTCCGGTGAGCTCACCGTAGTTCCGGCAGTCGATGCCGGCTTCCGAGATAAACGTGGAATCCGGATAGAGCATTCCGAAAAAGTCCGCTTCCATATCAAGCTGTTCGGCAGAGGGAAGACCTCTTGCCATATTCAGCTTAAGTCCCTTGCCCTTTGTCTCCTCATAGGCTTTGGAAAGCTCGTTCTCAAGTTTACATAACTCATCTTTCGACAGTTCCGCATAGGGTTTCATATCAGTCTCACTTTCTTTATCTGAATTTATACTTTCCGATGGCGCCGGGAGTAAGGAATCCTTCCGCCACATATTCCGTCTGGGTCTCGAAATCCTCTCTTACCACCCTCGGCCGCACCGGAATCCGCTGCCCCGTTACGCAGTCTACCAGTTCCGTTGCCTGCATCCTGGTTACGATCCTGACCTTGTCCGGCCTTAAGTCACCCTTCACATAACGATAAAGGATCATGCTTCCGTCATCATAGGTGAAAATGGAGCAGCCCGTTCCGGAAAGATAGATCTCTTCCGAAAGGACTCTCTTTAAAACATCCGTGCATTCCACGGGCATTCTGTAAAGATCCGCCTCGTTGTCCGGAACCGCAAAGAGATAGAGCCTCCCCTTTCCGTAAGCGCTCCTTAGAAGGAGCGAAGTATGAAGGTCTCCGTCGCCGCCGTTAAGGAGCGACCAGGAGGCGTTGTTGCCGTGCCGGATCACGGGGAAGCTTATGGGCTCCTTATGATCCATACAGCCGGCCGGATCTCCGGTCACCTGATAGCGGGTAACGGTCATACTCTTTCCGGTATATACGGCCTCGATCAGCCCGGCGCTGCGGAGCCTTCCCTCCGCGCCTTTGAAGAAGCCGGTCGTGATCAGGGCATCGCCGCCCTCCCTTACAAAAGAGGTAAGCTTCTCCACGATCTCCGGATCCGCAAGCGCGCTTTCCGTAAGCAGGAGCTTCTTTGCGTCCTTCGGGAAGAAGGGGGTCGGTTCCACGGGAAGACCGATCATGCCGAAGCGCATCTCCAGATGATTCTCCCCCGATGAAGCGAAGGGCAGGTATACCGGCACACCCGTCGGTTTTCCGATGCCGTCCAGCATCGTGTCAATCTTATCAAGCTGCAGCCCCATGGCGGTCACAAAAGGATTCCCTACAAGATCCGCCCACTGAAAATGCATAAGTTCCTTTGCCCCGGAAAAGGCGGTGAGGTAAGCCTGCTCCAGATACCGGTCAGAAGACCAGCATTCATACGGATCGAACCAGCCTCCGCCGTTTCTTCCCGGCCAGGCGTTCTCCATATAGCGGACAAGGGCATAACTCAGGTACTCCGGGAGATGCTGATCCGCATAGCGGGGGCTTCTCGTCTCCGTGCCCGTATAGGTCGCGTCAAAGATATCCCTCTGGACCTCGGGAACATAGCCGTCAAAGTGATAGGATTCCCGCCAGTTCGGATACTTAATGACCATTCTGACCTTCGGATTGACCGCTTTCGCGGGCCCCACCATCAGATTCTCGGACACATCCTTCATAAGTTCTCTCCGGAAAGTAACCCAGTCCCGGTCTCCTTTTTCCCGGATGCACCGTTCACAGGTACAGTTCGTAAAATAGAAATCGTCAAGGATCACCTCGTCGAAATGAAGCGCCGCATATTCCGTGATCTTCCGGATCCTGTCCCGCATCGCCGGATCCGTATAGCAGAAGGTCTGGAAGATCCTCCGCTTGCCCGCTTCCGCTCCGGGAAAGTCGCCGATGGTGGCGGTGATCCCTCCGGAAACCTCAACTCCTTTCCTTTTGAGATAATCCCGGATCATTTCGAGCTGCTCTTCTTTCAGATCGCAGCCACCCCGGTGGGTTTCCAGATATACCTTGTCAAGGCCTATGTACTTTTCAAAGAACGCGTAGTCCTTCTCAAGTTTTTCCGCCGTAAGACCGGCCGCCACCTGAGCCGGAATATAGACAACGGTCTTAAAATTCCTGTAATGTCCGCTCATACATTCCCCTCCTCATTCCTTAATACCGTTGCGTCCCCACATCAGGACGCAGTCTCCTGCTATCATAGCACAGTTTTCGAACGAAAAAAAGGGAGAGCCTTCGCTCTCCCTTCATCTGCCCTTACAAAAAAACTATTTTGCGTAGTCCGTCACGCGGGATTCCCGGATAACATTGACCTTTACCTGTCCCGGATATTCCATATCGGATTCGATCTTCTTGGAAATATCGCGGGCCAGAAGTACCATGTCCGCATCGGAAACCTGTTCGGGAACTACCATGACACGAATCTCTCTTCCTGCCTGAATAGCAAAAGATTTGTCGACACCTTTGAACTCGTTCGCGATGTCCTCAAGCTGTTTAAGTCTGGTGGTGTATGTCTCAAGCGTCTCACGACGGGCGCCGGGACGGGATGCCGATATGGCATCGGCCGCCTGCACGATGCAGGCGATCAAGGTCTGAGGCTCCACATCACCATGATGAGCCTCAACCGCGTTGATCACGGTTGCGGATTCTTTGTATTTCCGGCATAATTCCACACCGAGCTGGATATGGGAGCCTTCCATCTCATGATCCACGGCCTTGCCGATATCATGGAGAAGTCCGGCCCTTTTAGCCACTCTTACATCAAGTCCCAGTTCCGCGGCGAGAAGCCCCGAAAGCTGTGCAACTTCGATGGAATGCTTTAACACATTCTGTCCGTAGCTCGTACGATACTTCATCTTTCCGAGAAGTTTCACAAGCTCGGGATGGATCCCGTGAACACCGACTTCGAGGGTCGCGGATTCTCCCGCTTCCTTCATGATGTTCTCAACTTCCTTCTGCGCTTTCTCAACCATCTCTTCGATGCGGGCGGGATGGATCCGTCCGTCGATGATCAGCTTTTCAAGCGCGATCCTTGCCACTTCTCTCCTTACCGGATCAAAGCCCGACAATACTACCGCTTCGGGTGTATCATCGATAATGAGGTCGACACCGGTCATGGTCTCAATGGTACGGATATTCCGTCCTTCACGACCGATGATGCGTCCCTTCATTTCGTCGTTCGGAAGCTGTACGACTGAGATCGTGGTCTCGGAGCAGTGATCGGCAGCGCATTTCTGGATCGCGCCCACCACGTATTCCTTGGCCTTCTTGTCAGCCTCTTCCTTGGCCCGATTCTCCATTTCCTTGATCATCACGGCCATTTCGTGTTTCACATCTTCTTCAACAGTCTTGAGCAGATATTCTTTTGCCTGTTCGGAGGTTAAACCAGAGATTCGTTCAAGTTCATGCAGTCTTTGTTCGTTCAGTTTGGAAACCTCAGCCTTTAACTTGTCGAGTTCCTTTTCCTTCTGTTGAAGGCCCGCTTCCTTCTTTTCAATCGCCTCAGCTTTCTTATCGACCGATTCTTCTTTCTGCTGGATCCTGCGCTCAAAGCGCTGGGCCTCAGCACGGCGTTCCTTGATCTCCTTGTCGAGCTCGTTCTTCGTCTTGATGGACTCTTCCTTGACCTCGAGCAGGGATTCCCGTTTCTTTGTCTCCGCCTGCTTTAAAGCATCATCGATGATCTGTCTGGCCTTCTCTTCCGCACCGCCGATCTTTTCCTTCGAAAGTTTCTGCTGATACTTTCCGGAAATGATCCAACACGCGCCTCCGGCCACGATCGCTGCGGCAACTGCGATCAAAACATATACCGTCATGACCCAGATTACCTCCTATTTAGTTTTCACTGTACTTAAAATATGTCATAGCATGGCAAGTGCTACATCATACCACTAGCAACTTAAACAGTATATCCATTTCCCGATATTATGTCAAGCGGAAACAGGCCACCCGGTATCATAAGGGCGGCAGGCTCAAAGTGTCTCCTCCATGGCTTTTTTCACAAGTCCGGGACTGTATCCCCTCCTGCAGATCGAAGCCAGGATCTTTTGTTTTTCCTCAAAAGAAGCCGTTTCCGGATCGTAATTTTTCTTTGCGAGAAACTTCCGGATCTGGGCAAGTTCATACTCTTCCGGATCTTCTCCCAGCTCATCGAGGAGCGCTTCCTCGATAAGATCCCGGTCCACTCCCTTTTCATTCAGCTCCGCGATGATCCGCATGCGGTTCTTTCTTCCCTTGTAGGTATATACAAAGTCATGCGCGTATTTCGCATCATCAAGATATCCGTAACTTTGCACATATGAGATGGCTTCATTCACGGCGGAATCCGGATATTCCGCCTCGACCAGTTTGTCGGTCAGACCTCTTACGGTATAGGGGCGATCCTTCAGAAGCTTCATCGCGCGCATCTTTGCCCGCTTCGGAAGAAGTTCCCCCATGATCCCCGAATAGGCCTCTTCGGAAAGCTCCCCGTCTTCCTCGATCCCATAGGAAGAGAGCTCGCCTTTGAATAATACAAAGGCGGGCTCTTCGTCCAGATAAATCCGGAAACGCTTTCCGGAGATCTCCTTAATCTTCGTGATCTTCATCGGAAGCGGGGGCGTTATTCCGATCGCCGTCCAGACCGTAATGCGCGCGCACTTTCCGGTTTATTTCCTCAAAAAGATCCGGATTGTCCTTCAGAAACTGCTTCGTATTCTCCCTGCCCTGGCCGATCTTATTACCCTCGTAGGCATACCATGCCCCGGACTTGTTGATGATATCGGCTTCAGCGGCAAGATCCACGAGATCGCCCTCCTTGGAGATACCCTCGCCGAAGATGATGTCGAATTCCGCTTCTTTGAACGGAGGAGCGATCTTGTTCTTTACCACCTTTACACGGGTACGGTTTCCGATGGCCTCGCCCTGGGACTTTAAGGTCTCGATCCTCCGGACGTCAAGTCTGACGGAGGAATAGAACTTCAGCGCACGGCCGCCCGTGGTGGTCTCCGGATTTCCGAACATCACGCCGACCTTCTCACGAAGCTGGTTGATGAATACCACGCAGCAGTTCGATTTGGAGATGACCGCGGTGAGCTTCCTTAAGGCCTGGGACATGAGCCTTGCCTGAAGGCCCACATGGGAATCCCCCATATCTCCGTCGATCTCGGCCTTGGGAACAAGAGCCGCAACGGAGTCGACTACCACGATGTCTATGGCGCCGGAGCGCACCATGGTCTCGGTGATCTCCAGGGCCTGTTCGCCGTTATCCGGCTGGGATATATACAGATTGTCGATATCGACGCCGATGTTCTTTGCGTATACGGGGTCCAGGGCATGCTCCGCGTCGATAAAGCCCGCGATGCCGCCGCGTTTCTGGACTTCGGCGATCATATGAAGAGTGACCGTGGTCTTCCCGCTGGATTCCGGACCGTAGATCTCGATGATCCTGCCCTTCGGGATCCCGCCGAGGCCAAGAGCGATATCGAGGCTCAAAGATCCCGTAGGTATCGTCTCCACATTGATCTGGCTTGCCGGATCGCCGAGCTTCATCACCGCTCCCTTTCCGAACTGTTTCTCGATCTGGCCCAGCGCAGCGTCAAGCGCTTTTAATTTGTCTGCTCTTTCCATAAATTCCGTCTCCTTTTCGGGAACATTTGTTCTGTTTCGTCTGCTATGGTAAAACAAATGTTCGATTTTGTCAACATAAATATCCTGTTTTTCGGAAAATACTACGAAATGTACCTGATCTTTCGAACGGGGATCACGAAGGATACGACCGCCGGAAATAAGTATACGACATTTTCCGGAAGGATGCAATCCCGTTTTTCGAATTTAATTCGAATTTAATTCGAGTTTAATTCGAGTTTTTCATAACATCCCTGTTTTTTACGAGATAGTCGATGAGGGAGACCACGGTAAGGATCACCGCGATCCAGAGAACAACAGTCGTGACAAGGGAAAGTGCCGGAATATTCGCGATAAGAAGGCAGACTGCCGCCATCTGGAACGTGGTTTTGAATTTTCCCCACCAGCTGGCCGCAATCACGACGCCGTTGTCCGCCGCAACGAGACGGAATCCGCTGATCACAAACTCACGCGCGATGATGACGATCACCATCCAGGCCCGGATCCTTCCGAGTTCGATCAGGCAGATCAGCGCAGAGCATACGAGAAGCTTGTCCGCAAGGGGATCCATAAACTTTCCGAAATTCGTCACAAGACCGTATTTGCGTGCGATCTTTCCGTCAAGAAGATCCGTGATGGAAGCGACGGCAAAAATGGCCAGAGCGATAATGTCATTATAAGGGATCGCGGGGCAAAGGAGCACCACGATAAAAAACGGGATCAGAATAACTCTCAGGATCGTAAGCCTGTTCGGAAGATTCATATAAGTTCCCCCACGAGATCATAGTCTTTTGCTTCAAGGATCCTTACCTTTACGATCTCTCCGCTCATCAGTTCCCTGTCGGAGGGATAGAACACATATCCGTCAACCCCCGGCGCGTCCATATAGGAACGGCCGGCGTAAACGCCCTCTCCGGGAAGAAGGCCTTCCGTAAGGACGGGAAGGATAAGACCCTCCTTTTCGGAGGCAAGTTCAAAGGCAATCTCCTGCTGAAGTGCCATGATCTCGTTCCAGCGTTTAAGCGCAACGCTTTCCTTAACCTTGTCCTTCATGGCTGCTGCCGCGGTACCCTCCTCCTCGGAATACACGAATACACCGAGGCGGTCGAAACGGATCTCTTCCATCATCCGGAGCGTCTCCCGGTGATCCTCTTCCGTTTCCGAAGGAAAACCGGTGATCAGGGTGGTCCGCAGGCAGATCCCCGGGATCTTTTCCCTTAACCGCGCCGCGAGGGATGTGATCTCTTCGCGGTTCGTTCTTCTCCCCATAAGGGCGAGGATCCGGTCGGAGCCGGACTGTACCGGAAGATCCAGATAGGGAAGTACCTTCTCTTCCGAGGCGATGGTGTCAATCAGTTCCTCCGTGATCTCCTCGGGATAGCAGTAAAGAAGCCTGATCCATTCGATTCCTTCGATACCGCAGAGCCTTCGAAGCAGCTCCGGAAGGGTCTTTTTTCCGTAAAGATCCGTGCCGTAGAGCGTAGTCTCCTGGGCCACGAGGTTTAATTCCTTCACACCTTTTTCCGCAAGGCTCTTCGCCTCGGCAAGCAGGGTCTCCATCGGAAAGCTCCGGTAAGGTCCTCTTACCGACGGGATCACGCAATAGGTGCATCTGCGGTCACAGCCTTCCGCGATCTTCAAAAAACCGTAATAGCCGCTGTCATAGCAGGCTCCTGTCGCCAGGATCCTTTTATCATATTCCGGAAGAGGCGAATCGAGGGGTGCCCGGAAATCCCGGGGTGCTCCTTCAAGCACGCTCTTCAGTGCCTCGGCGATCTTTTCGATCGAAGCCGTATTCACCACCGCGTCCACCTCCGGAAGCTCCTTACGGATCTCGTCGAAATAGCGCTCCGCGAGGCAGCCGGCCACGATCAGGGCCCTGAATTGTCCCGAGGTGCGCCTTTTCCCGAGAGCGATGATCGTATCAATGCTCTCTTCTTTCGCGTCATTGATAAAGCAGCAGGTATTTACCACCGCCGCTTCGGCTTCCTCCTCATCATCCGTGAGTTCGAAGCCCGCGTCAGACAAAACTCCGAGCATCACCTCGGAGTCCACTGAATTCTTATCGCAGCCTAAGGATACAAACAGGATCTTCATAGTATTATAAAGTGCTTGTCATTCTTCGTCGGTTTGTTCGACTTCGCCGGTTTCTTCGTCTCCGGAGAGGATCCGTACCTTGCCCTCGCAGATCTCCTCCACGGCGATGGAGAGAGGCTTGTCCTTTTCATTGACGGGAACCAGAGGGTCTTCTCCGTCGGTGAGCTGGCGCGCGCGCTTGGAGGCAGCCATCACGATGGAATAGCGGCTGCTTACAACGGGTGTCTCGCCGTGCTCAACGTCCACATCTTTGTTCACAACATTCATAAGGTCCGAATAAGACGGATGTAACATAGGTTCTCCTTTCCCTATACCTCAGCGGTAGGTTTCCAGTTCACTTTTTATCCTGCTGATGAATCCTTCGTTGCGCTTCGCGGCATAATGCGCGGCGCGGATCAGGGAATGCAGTTCCCTGACACAGGCGTCAAGATCATCATTGATCACGATATATTCATATTCATCGATGCCTTCCGATTCTTCCGCTGCGCGCCGGAGCCGGTTTCTGATCGCTTCCTCCGTCTCGGTGGCCCGCTTCAGAAGGCGGTTCTTCAGTTCGGCGGCACTGGGCGGCATCACGAAAAGGAGCAGGGCATCCTTATACTGTTCCCGGATCTTTAATGCCCCCTGGATCTCGATCTCGAGGATCACGTCCCTGCCTTTTGCAAGCTGTTCCTCCACATAGTCCCTGGGGGTTCCGTAATAATTTCCGACATACTGCGCGTACTCGATGAGTCCGTTGTCGCGGATCCTCTCCTCAAAGGCCTCCTTCGTCACATAGAAGTAATCCTTTCCTTCCACCTCTCCCGGGCGCGGGGCGCGGGTCGTCATGGATACGGAAAGGGCGTAATTGTCATAATCGCTGATAAGGCGCTTGACCAGCGTCCCTTTTCCTGCTCCCGAAAAACCGGATATCACGATCAGAATGCTTTTGTCTTCCATGTAAATATCCTCCGGGCCAATGCCTTTATTCGATGTTCTGGATCTGTTCCCGAACCTTCTCGATCTCGGTCTTTAACCGGATCGCCGCGTCAGCGATCTGAAGGTCACTGCATTTGGAAAGAGTCGTATTTGCCTCCCGGTTCATCTCCTGCGCAAGAAAGTCGAGTTTCCTTCCGATGTTCCCGCCCTCCGAAAGGTCCTGTTTCATAGTCTCGATATGGGAACGCAGGCGGACAAGTTCCTCATCCACACAGACCTTGTCGGCATAGATCGCGCATTCGGTCACGATCCTCGACTCATCGATCTTGCTGTCCGAAAGGAGCTCCCGGACCTTTTCCGTAAGCTTATTCCTGTAGTCCTCGATGATGACAGGGGATCTTTCCTCGATAAAGGCAACATCCTTAAGCATTCCGTCAAGTTTCCCGAGCAGGTCCTTCTTCAGGTTTTCGCCCTCGGTGATGCGGGTCTTTACGAATTCCTCCGAGGCACCGCGGATCGCTCCGGCGATCAGTGCCCAGAGAGCCTCTTCATCAACGGACTGCTCCTCCATCTCAAACACTTCCGGGAAGCGGGAAAGCACCGACACGCGGACATCGTTCTCGATCCCGAACTCCTCCGACATACTCTTCAGGTAAGCCAGATAGGAAGCCGCAATGTCCCTGTTGTATTTAACGGAATAGTTGGATTCCGAAAGGTCCTCAAAGGTGATGAAAAGATCCACCTTTCCGCGGGAGATATAATTCTTGAGTTCATTCCGGATGGCTGTCTCAAAAAAGTTCAGCTTCTTCGGCATCTTGATATTGACATCCAGATACCGGTGATTCACGGACTTCATCTCAACGGTGATCTTCCGGTCCTTTTCGGCAGCTTCGAACCTCCCGAAGCCGGTCATGCTCTTTATCATCCTGACTTTCCTCCGATCCCTTTAAACAGGCTGAATGGGGCATATCCGTAACTAAGTAAGTATAAACCGAGACGCTCCTAATCGTCAAGGAGTTTGAGCCCCGAAATGTCCGTTCCGATCAGCATCGAATAATTCGTATAATAGACGACGAATCCCGGTTTTGAACCCTTCGGATGCTTTACTTCCTTCCGCTTTACGTAATCCACTTCCACTTTTTCGGCGCCTTCCGCTTTCGAATAGCGGGCCGCAAGGGAGGCCGCGGCTTCAAACACGGCGTCCGGGAGCTCTTCCCCCTTCGATTTTACGATCACATGGGAGCCGGGGATTTTTTTCGCGTGAAACCACCAGTCTCCTCCGTCCGCCAGTTCAAAGGTAATATATTCGTTCTGAAGGTTGTTCTTTCCGACATAGATGTCATATCCGTCTTCCGTCCGGTAATGGAGCGGCTTTGAAAGGGTCTTTTTCTTTTTCTCCGAAGCCTTCTTCCGGATATACCCGCCGAGGATGAGTTCTTCCCGGATCTCATTGAGATCCTCGATGCTTCTTGCGATGGAAAGGGAGTTCTGCACACTCAGGAGATGGTCGATCTCCTGTTTCACCTCTTCCGTAAGGGAAGTAAGGGCTTCCTTTGTCCGCTTCAGTTTCTGATATCGTTCAAAGAAGCGCTTCGCGTTTTCGATTGCCGAAAGATCGGGATCCAGAGGGATCCTTATCTTCTCATTCGTATAATAGTTAAGGACCTCCGTTTCCTTCGCGCCGCCGGGAACATCATAGCCGTATGTATTGAGGAGTTCGCCGTAGAGCCTGTAACGGTCCATCTTTTCCGTATCCTTAAGCTGCTTCAGCTGGAGATCGTATTTGCGGATATCCCGTTCAAGATGCGTCTGAACGATCTTCCTTAAGTCCGCGGATCTCTGCCGGATCCTGGATACAGTCTCCTTTTCCCCGTAATAGGCGATGAGCAGGGAGGAAATGTCCGTATGACGTCTGATGTTTTCTTCGGAAAACCCGGTGAGCGGAAGCACGGAATACTCGAAGGGAACCCCGTTCTCGTAGACGATCGCGAAGGTAAACTTTCCTTCCCTGATCCTTTCTCCCGTATCCCGGAAAGAAGAAAAGAGTGCTTCCAGATTTCTTTTTCCGTCCGGGGTATCCGAAAATGAAGCGACGGAAGAATCGGGATCGATCATGGCCGCCCCGCAGATCATCGAAGAAGAAAAAGGGGAGATTCCTTCATAGGATGAAGTGATCGCGCCTCCCGCCGAACCCGGTTTTTGGGTGATCGTCGTAAGGAAACCTTCCCTTGTTTCCTCAAGCGGGTTCTTCTTCCGGTTACCCTCCGGGATCATATAATCCCTGCCGGGAAGCACCTGCCGCACGGAGCTTACGGAGGAAGGGATCCTCTTTATCGCATCGATGATGACATCATTCTCATCCGTAAAGATAATGTTCGAATGCTTTCCCATAAATTCCGCGATCAGATATTTCGTCTTAAGATCTCCCATCTCATCGAGGTGCTCGATCCGGAAACGGACGATTCTCTCAAGCCCGGGCTGGATGACCGAGAGTACTCTTCCGTTCTGCAGATGCTTCCTGAGCAGCATGCAGAAAGCGGGAGCCGTGGCCGGGCTCTGTTTGTTCTCCTCCGTGAAATAAAGGAGCGGAAGCGAGGCGTTTGCCGAGACAACGAGCCTTCTTGTGACACCCCCGTCACATTTAAAAGTAAGGAGCAGTTCGTCAGCCTCGGGCTGCGCGATCTTCGCGATCCTGCTCCCGGTAAGATCCTTTTGAAGTTCCGTTACGACCGCGCGGATCGTGATCCCGTCAAATGCCATTACAAAAGCCTCAGTTTTTCGGCAGCCCTCACAAGGAATCCGCCCTTCGGAAGCGCAAGAAGGTCTTCTCTTTCCACAGCCTTCCATTTCACGGTCAGGACAAAGTAGATCACGATGCCGAAAACGACCGCGATAAGAAGGGATGCGGCATTACTCTTTAAAAGGGCGTGAATGCCGTGATAAATGCCGAACGCGGCGCCTCCCATGACCAGAGAGGAAATGAGCGGTCTTGCGAAAGTCCGGTCAAGTTCCTGCCGGTATCCCGTGTATTTCCTTACGGAAAGTCCGTTCAGCACACAGAGGGTAAGTGCGTAGATGATGGTGGATATCCCGTAGATCCAGAGCGATGCCTCCCTCGGAAGGATCATTGTAAAGATGATCATGAAAAGCGTATGAAGGAGGACCGCCGACAGGGCGTTCCAGATCGGGAGGTTCATCTGTCCGGAGGACTGAAGGACCGCCTGGGTGATGGTGGAAAGCCCGTAGAGCGCAACGGTCACCGAAAGGACCGAAAGCATTACGGATGCGGAGGAAATGGATTCCTGCTGCGGAAAAAGCAGCTGCATGATGGGCCGTGAGAGCACCCCGATCCCCACTGCGGAGGGGATCGAAATGAACATCGTAACCTTGGTTGCCTTCGCGATGGTCGCTTCCGCCCCGGTCCTGTCCTCGGAAGCGATGTCCGAGGAAAGCTGGGGGATCAGTGTCGATGCCATCGCGGAAGCCATTGCGATGGGAATGTTCGCGATCTTCACGGCTTTCGATACGATTGAAAGGTCAAAGGAGACCGCGGCTTCCGTGATCTTTTTATTGTCCATCATGAGCCACTGATAGATCCGGTTGTCGAGAAACGTGTTCACATTATAGATCCCGGTGCTCAGGATAAAGGGAGTGACCACGAGAAAAATGGTCCGGAAGATCTGGGGAAAGGAATCCACCGAAGCGTGGGTATCCTCATCGATCCTGCGGCGGATGGTCCTGCTGTTTAAGGCATACATCCCGATCATGAACAAAAGGGCCGAAAGCACGCCGACACCCGTACCGATCGTGGAACCGGCGGCACCGTAGGAAGCCACCGTGCTCGACGGCTTTCCTGCTGCCGAGTTCACAAGGATGTAGGCCATCCATACGCTGAATACCGCATTAAAGATCTGTTCGATGATCTGGGATACGGAAGTCGGTACCATGGTCCTCTGTGCCTGAAAGAAGCCCCGGAACACGCCGAGGATCCCGCTTAAAAAGATCGTAGGCGCAAGGATCCTCAAGGGGAGCACCGCGCTCTCCATCCGGACCAGGATCCTGGCTCCGAAAAATACAAATGACGAGGCCGCGATGCCTACCGCGACAACATAGATGAGGGCCGCCTGAAAGACACGATGGGCATTTCTGTATTCCTTTTTCGCGAGTTTGACCGCCATGACACGGGATATGGCGGAAGGAATGCTGTAGGAAGAGATCAGAAGAACGATACTGTAGGCTGCGTAAGCGGTATTGTAATATCCGTTTCCCTCATCTCCGATCACCTTAACGAGGGGCGTATTGTAAAGCAGTCCGATGATCCTGACGATCACGCCTGCCGCCATCAGGATCCCGGCCTGTTTTACAAGACCGGATCCCGCTCTGTTATCAGACATTGATACCTCTTATCTTGCTTCGAAGGGGCAGCACCATGCTCGGGTATACCGAAAAGGCATCCACGCCCATTTTGACAAATTCCGTAGTGAGTGAAAGATCCGATGCCAGTTCCCCGCAGATCCCGGTCTGGATCCCGGCTTCTTTCGCGTTTTTCACCGTGATCTCGATCAGCTTCATCACGGCCTCATGATGCGTATCCAAAAACTCGTCAAGGATATTGCTCTCCCGGTCGATGGCCAGGGTATACTGGGTAAGATCATTGGTTCCGATACTGAAAAAGTCCACTTCTTTAGCCAGCCGGTCCGAGATCAGAGCGGCAGCGGGAGTCTCGATCATTACCCCGAAGAGACATTTCTCATCAAAGGGGAGCCCGGCGCTCTTAAGCTCCGTTTTGCACTCCTCGATGATCTTTTTGACCCTTTTTACTTCTTCAACGGAGATCACGAGAGGCACCATAAATGCCACATTCCCGTAATGAGACGCCCGAAGGATCGCCTTGACCTGCGCCTTGAACATCACTGGCTCCATAAGGGAGATCCGGACGGCGCGGTATCCCATGGCGGGATTCGCCTCATTGCGGAAGCCCAGATATCTGACATGCTTGTCGGAGCCGACATCGAGGGTCCGGATCACGCAGACCCGGCCTTCCATTCTTTCGGCCGCGGCTTTATAGATCTCAAACTGCTCCTCTTCCGAGGGATAAACGTTCCTGTTGAGAAATACGAACTCGGTCCGGAAAAGGCCGATCCCGTGGGCATCGTTCTCCACCGCCTGTCCGAGCTCCTCAAGGGAGCCGATGTTCGCGTAGATCTCCACACGCCGGCCGTTGATCGTTTCGTTCGGAAGACCTTTCAGGGAATTCAGTTTCAGCTGCTCCACCTCGATGGTGTCGGTCTTCAGTTCGATCTGTCTTTTTACTTCATCCGTCGGATTGATATAGATCCGGCCTTCATAGCCGTCCACGATGGCGGTATCTTCCTCATCATCCGAATGATGGCTGAGGGCGGCCGCGTTTTCCACGCCGATCACCGCGGGGATATTAAGGGTCCTTGAGATGATCGCCACGTGGGAATGGGGCGAGCCCTCATAAAGAACGATGCCGATCAGCTTGTCCTTGTCAAGATTGATCAGCTCGCCGGGTGTGAGATCATCCGCGATCACGATGCTTTCCTCCGTGAGTTTCAGCATCTCACCCTTTGTATTGTTGAGCACGCGGATCACCCGGTCCGCCACCTCATAAAGATCCTGATCCTTGGATTTGAAGATCTCATCCTGCATTTCGGAGAACATTCCGGCGTACCGGCCCGTTACCTCCTGCACCGCGTATTCCGCGTTCACGTGATCGGTCTCGATCATTCTCCGGATATCCGTGATAAAGACTTCGTCCCTCAGCACGGTCTGATAGGCGCGGAAGATTTCCGCGTCCTCCCTGCCGAGTTCCGAAAGGGCCTTCGCATACAGGCTCTCCAGCTCGCCTCCGGTTACCTTAAGGGCAATGTTCAGGCGGCTTAATTCCGAATCCAGATTGGTGACAAGGGAATGACGCACCGTATATCCGGTGCGCTTGAAATAGACAACTTTTCCCTGCGCGATCCCTTTATTGACACTCTTTCCCTTAAGGGTGATCATAGACATCTCTTTCCCGATCAAAGACCGTCTCTACGGATACTTCTGATACATTTTTATCATACACGAAAAACGTTGATTTTTCAACCTTCCGACCTGACCGGGGAAACTCCCTTGATGATCGGACTCAGCCGCTTGTAGATGATGATCGTGATCAGGGAATCCGATACCCCCTTGATCAGATTAAGCGGTGCCACTGCCCAGATCACGAAGGTGGTAAGATCCGTGATCCTCCCGTTCAGTTTCGTCCCCATTGCGATGATCGCATCAAGCGGCATATTATAGAGATCCGCGAAGGTGGGGATCAGATAAAACGCGTTCAGGATCGTCCCGAACACCGTCATCACGATCGTGCCGAGCACACAGGAAACCACCGCCGTCTTCCGGTTCTTCTTCGCGAGATAAAAGAGGGAAGCCGGCAGAACAAAGCTCACACCCACAAGGAAATTCGCCAGATCCCCGACGAACGCCGTGGTCGTTCCCTTGAAGAGAAGCTTCATGCAGATCTTCAGAAACTCGGTAAGGACACCGGTGACGGGGCCCAGTGCGAAGGCGCCGATCAGGATCGGGATCTCGGAAAAATCAAGCTTGTAGAAAGGCGGCGCAAACGGCATGGGGATCTCCACCAGCATAAGCACCGCGGAAAGCGCGGACAAAAGACCGATCACGACGATCTTTCTCGTCGTAAGGATCCGTTCCTTTTCACCGCTGCTCTTCAGGATGGCTTTTTCGATGATGTATGCCGCGAGGATCAGGCATACCGCGATACAGACTGACTCCAGAATAAATAATGCGTTTTCCATTTTTTCTCCTTTCATCCGGACTTTACCGTCGGTTGCGGAATCTCACCGCATCAGCCGCTTTGCGGGTTGCAGACTATGACTGCCGGTCGGGAATCTCACCCTGCCTCGAAGATTATGTTACCGCGGACATTATACTCCCGTATGTCCGTTCGCACAAGTGAAAATCCTGCTAAACAAGATGGACCGCCACAGCCTCCATCTCCCCGGAGGGAGTAACGATCAGTCTCTGCCCCGTTACCCGTACCGATATCCCGCTTCCGGAATAGACTCTGCGGATCTTTTTCGGGCAGATATCCGGAAGGGGAATACTGACACTTCCGTCATAATCCGGAACCTCCCGGAAGATATGGATAACGGCAAGCGCCCCCTCCGCTTCCTCCACGTCCTCAGGAAGGAGCTTCTTCCCGCCGTTTCCGACCCTGAGGATCGCCTGATAGCCGGAAAGCCGCTTTTCGGAGGGACCGTAGTTTTCATAAAAGAAGGTGAACCCGTCCCTGATCACAGGTACGACCTCCCGGTAGAAGGACAGACCGTCATCGATCTTCTCCCACTGTTCCTTCGAAAGATCAATAACATCTCCCGAAAGGCACATTCTTCCGAGGAACGCGGCCGCCATCGTATAGGCGATCCGCTTCAGGCTGTCATCTTTCCGGATCACGGCCCAGATCTGGCTCTGCCGCGGAAGGATCGTGCGGTGGAGTCTTCCCGCCACCACGGGGATCAGTTCCGTCTCATGGGCATCGGAAAAAGAGGCCATCGAGCAGAGGCTCATCATAAGAGGTTCCAGTTTATGGCCTCCGGATGCGCAGTTTTCCAGGATCAGATCCGGAAGCTCCTCCTTTATGTGCCTGACAAAGGCAAGAGAGGCTTCCCGGTCTTTCCTTAAGCCCTCTCCGGGAGAGTCCTCATCATCACAGCCGATCCCGATGTTATCGTTATAGTCCATCTTCATATATTCGAAGCCGTTCTCCTTAAGGCAGCCGATCACCTTCTTTTCCAGATAGGAGATGACCTCGGGATTTCTCATATCGAAGAATCTCCGGCCTCCGGTTGTAAGCGTGATGCCGTCCCGTTTCAGGAACCACTCTTCCTTTTCGTAGATATGCGCGTCCTTGCCCGCATTGTCGATCTCGAACCAGATCCCGGGCTTAAAGCCCTTTTCCTTAATGCAGTCCACCGTATATTTCAGGCCTTTCGGAAAGAGCACTCCGGAGGGGACATAATCGCCCATCGCATTGCCCCAGTGCTTCCCTTCCTCGACGAACCAGCCGCAGTCGATCATAAAATATCCGATGGGTCTTCCCTTCAGGGCATCCGTGATCTTCATGATGTTTTCATGGGAAGGAAGTCCCCAGGTGGTGCAATATTCGTTAAAAAGGACAGGAAGATCCTTCTCATTCCCCGGAGTGTTTTCAAGGAAGCGCCGGTTATAATGGGTAAGACGCTGGCAGACAGGATCCACTCCGCCTTCCGCCACGGTAAGGATCGCCTCCGGTGTTTCAAAGCTTTCTCCGGGGGCGATCTTCTTCATCCAGTGCCCGAATTCCCGGTCCGCGATTCCTCCGGAAAAGCAGAGAGCGTCATCCTTCCGGTAGAATTCCATTTCCCAGGAACTTTCTATGGCAAGAAAGGCGCCCCAGGTCACACCGCTTACTTCGTCCGTCACCGCGCCGAAGGGGAAGAAATCCTTGACCGGCATGGAGCCGAGAGAACCGTAGCGGACGGAAGCCGGCTGATAGGTGCTCCACGCATCCTCAAGAAGCACGTCCTCCGCGGAGAAGGTCTCAGGTTTTCCCTCATGGGACCATTTGCTCCGGATCCTGGAAAGCTTCAGGGCATTCGTACTCTCCCCTTCAAGGAATGGGCTTAATTCCGTGACGGAAAAGCTCGTTAGATATTCCAGGGTGACCGGCACATCCTGCCGGTTCCGGAAGACCGTCTTTGAGGTCAGGGCATAATCGCCGCTTCTGTAGGTTATATAGTTTACATAACAATTATTATGGTTATCCTTGAGAGTCGTTTTTACAAAAGCGGTCTCTCCCTCCTTCCCCGCCTCTTGCCCGGCGAAACGAAGAGACATGGAAGTGTCGGAATTCCGCATTGTGATTCCCTGGGCATAGGCCCCCGCATACGCATCCCCGACGAGCTTCGCCTGGATCAGGGAATCCTCATGGAGCCGTTTCGTATCCCCGGTCACGATCCGTACCGCCTCATCTTCAAGCCCGGCCGGAACCGGGATAAAGGTCACGTGTTCCTCCTCATCTTTGAAATAAAGAGCGCAGATATCGCCGAACGTATATGAATTCAGAAGTTTTCGTCTGTTCCCCATGATATTTTCCCCCGTAAAAGAAAAAGGCGGGGGAATACCCCCGCCTCCTTACAGTACCTAATCCAGTTTGATGTTCTTTAAGAGTGATCCCAGACTGGTTCCGATGGAACCGCTGTCACTGTATTTCTTCGTATCGACCTTCTCTTCGTCCGCTCCCGTAACCTCTTCGAGAGCCTTGACCGAAAGGGAGATCTTTTCGCCTTCGAGTTTAACGATCTTCGCCCGGACATTCTGCCCTTCCTTAAGAACCTCGGCAGGGGATTTAATCCGTCTGTTCGCGATCTGCGATACATGAACGAGACCGGTGAGTCCGTTCTCCATCTTAACGAAAGCGCCGTAGCTCTGGAGCGTTTCGACAACGCCATCCACTACCTGTCCCACTTTCAGTTCCTTTATCTTTTCGGAACGTTTCGCGGCTTCCTTTTTCTGCTCTACCGCGCGTCCGGAAAGCACGAGCTTTTTCTGTGCCTTATCAAGGGTCAGGATCTCGGCTTCAATGGTCTTCCCGACATAATCGTCCGTCTTTTCAACGTGCGAAACGGAGATCTTCGAGATCGGGATAAAAGCTCTTATCCCCTCCACGGTGCCGACAACGCCTGCTTCCACGGCCTCTTTCACCTTCATCTTAACCGTACCGCCGGAGGCCTTGATCTCCTTCAGGTACGCCCAGGCGCCCTCCTCTTTTTCCTCTTCTTCGGTAAGAGGTGCCGTCTCCTCTTCCTCCTCGAGCTGACGATAGGATTCCGTCAGTTCCTTTTCGTAATCCTTCATTGTTTCTTCCATACTGATTATCTCCTCTTCTCGGGCCTTACGGTCTTCCGGAAAGCCACTAACGCATATCATAACAGAGTTTTCAGGGTATTTCAATCCGTTTCGCTCTCAGATCCTCGCAACTCCGCTTTTCCTTGCGGCATCCGCAGCAGCCTTCGCCACAGCATCCCGGACTCTCGGGTCAAAAGCCTTCGGAAGGATATTCTCCGCGTTCAGTTCCTCATCCGGGATCAGCCCCGCCAGCGCCTTCGCCGCCGCGATCTTCATTTCATCGTTGATATCGCTTGCACGGACATCCAGCGCGCCCCGGAAGATCCCCGGAAAGCAGAGCACGTTGTTCACCTGGTTCGGGAAATCGCTCCTGCCCGTTGATACCACCGCGGCACCCGCCTCCTTCGCATCTTTCGGAAAGATCTCCGGCGTGGGATTCGCACAGGCAAAGACGATGGGATCCTTCGCCATGCTCCGGACCATATCCTGTGTAAGGATCCCCGGCGCGGAAACGCCGATGAAGACATCCGCCCCCCGGATCACATCCGCCAGGCTTCCCTTTTCCTTCGCCGAATTCGTGATTTTCGCCATCTCTTCCTTAACCGGATTCAGATGCTCACGGCCGTCCCAGATCGCACCGAGCCGGTCCGTCATGATCACGTTCTTAAGGCCCATGGCCATCAGGAGTTTAATGATCGCGACCCCCGCGGCTCCGGCTCCGGAGGTGACGATCTTCACGTCTTCGATCTTTTTCCCGACGACTTTAAGCGCGTTCATAAGCCCGGCCAGGGTGATGACCGCCGTTCCGTGCTGATCGTCATGAAAGATCGGGATATCGCAGCATTCCTTCAGCCTTTTCTCGATCTCAAAGCAGCGGGGCGCGGAGATGTCCTCGAGATTTACTCCGCCGAAGGATCCGGCAAGGAGTCTCACCGTATTTACGATCTCATCCACATCCTTTGAGCGGATGCAGAGCGGGATCGCGTCCACATTGCCGAATGCCTTGAAAAGAACGCATTTTCCTTCCATTACCGGCATTCCCGCCTCAGGTCCGATGTCCCCGAGACCGAGCACGGCCGTTCCGTCCGTTACCACCGCCACGGTATTCCATCTCCGGGTCAGCTCGTAACTCTTGTCGATATCCTTCTGAATCTCCAGGCAGGGCGTCGCCACACCGGGCGTATAGGCGATGCTCAGCGCTTCGGAGCTGTCCACCGCCGCTCTGCTTATAACTTCGATCTTGCCTTTCCATTCCGCATGTTTCTCAAGTGAGATCTTCCCGTAGTCCATCCTTTTCCTCCGTTTTGTTCAATGTATTTTCCAGATCCTCAAGTGCCAGATTCAATCTCTCGATCTGGTCTCCCGTACGGATCCCCGTATTCGCAAACCATCCCGTCGTCTCGCAGCCTCCCTGCCTGTCGGCGGTAAGATCCTCCACCCCTTTCGTCAGCCGGACAATGGGGACGATCACCTGTTTCTCGACCCTGTGCGTAAGGTAGAGCGCAAGGAGAAGGGTGACGAGGATCATCACGATAAAGTATCTTATGGTAAAATGACCGACATCGGCAAAGACGCCCGCCATGGAAACATCCGCCAGCACAAATGCATAGATCTTTCCCTGCGAATCCTTAAGCGGGACTCCGCTGGTGCAGAGCCAGCCGTACTTTTCCGTCTTTCCGAAATCATAGAGCTGCCCGGTGCCGTCCCAGTGCAGGAACTTCTCCATCCCCTTTTTCTTCACCGGCTCATATTCTCCGGCAAGACAGGTCATCTCCGGATCCGGATCCGCGA
>JAILLW010000027.1 GCA_024692955.1 Lachnospiraceae bacterium
ATCTGGCACACATAGACTTAATGTTTGGATATTCGTTGCCCTGATGATCTATACATGACCGGTTGTGGTCATATCCTTTTCCTTTCATCACTATCCTCCACATTATAATATTCGTTGTATTGAGTTCTTTAAGCAGCGCACCAATAGCGCACCAATTTGGTATCAAAATACGTTGAATTATGTGGAGATTTATGAATACGGCGATAGTTATGCAACGCCTGAAAAGTCAGGATTTATGCGGATTCGTGAGGATTTGTGAGGAAACATGACGAATCGGATGCCACTCCGATTCCCAGTTTCATTTTTTATCTCCTTTCCCTTGTTTTAAGGGATTTCAAGCATCTCACAGCAGGGTTTTACACCATTTTTACACCATTTTATTTTGGAGTGTACACCATTTCCGTGTCAGCCTATTCTATCGCGTCTATTAGCCATTTTCAATATTTTTTCATTTTTGGCTAATAGAAGCATAGTATTAAAAAAACAGCACCGGACATTTGACTATCCGATGCTGTGTACCCTATCTGCTAACCTGGGTCTCAATATAGCTTGTTACAAAATGAAATAATGTTGATATTCTTTCTTGGTCTCCCAAATATCGAGTACCATACCGAGTACCACAGGGGTACCATTTTTCTATAAATTATAATAATTTATAACAAGTTACATACGAGATCAAATTACCACGAGCCCAGCAAATATGCTGTTTCATAGAGTTTTATGCCTCTTTATGGAAATACTTGAAATAGGACTTCATATAATGATTCCCAGTTTCATTTATACTTCCTTACCCTGCTATTCACTCTTCTATTCTCTGTTCTTCAGCACCTGTGCCGGTGTCATACGGTTCAGTTTTCCCGTAAGGAGGAGGCTCACGATACTGTATACGACTGTGATCGCAAGGAAGATGGCGGGGTAATAATACCATCTGAACACAAGCGGGATGCCGCAGGCCACATTTGCAACAAACATGGGAAACATCCGGTCGGTGATCAGTTTCGCAAGCGGAATACCGATCAGGGCACCTGTCATAATGACCGTCCGGTTCCCGTCAAGGTACAATTTCTTAACCTCTTTTCCTCTGAATCCGAAGATCTTTACAAGCGAGATCCCGAAGGAGGCTCTGTCGATCATTACGGAGGTCATAAGATAGATAACAAGGCAGAATACCACCGTACTCATGATCATAAGGAGTGAGAACAACGGCGCCATCAGTTCCAGGAAGACTCCGGACGCTTTGTCGACATCCGCTTTTGTCGTAACGGAATAAAGCCGCCCCTCTTCGATATCAAGTTTCCTGTCCGCCATGACCGTATTATAGTAATCATTCTCTTCTCCGAAGAGTTCCCGGCAGCTTTCGATGTCCATAAACACGGTGAGTCCGACGCAGTAGGGAACAACCTTCTCTACGGTAAACGCGTAATCCAGATCTTCCGCGTTGTCCGTAAGGATCAGTTTGTCGCCGGTTCCGAGACCGTATTTCTGTGCCACCGCATCGGAGATCACGACCTTGTTCTTTCCCTTTACCGGTGTGACCGGGATATATGGATTGTCTTCATCGATCCCCATTACGGTAACATCCAGTGTGTATCCGAAGCTTTCCTTCTTAAGCGTTCTGATATAGCATGCCTCTCCGCCCTCCGGCACCTCTTTTGAAGGATATTTGAAGGTATACATATATTCATAACGTGTATCTTCGCTCGATCTTTCACCGACAGCACGGCAAAGGACATAGCAGTTAAGCCCCAGCATAAAGATCAAAAGCGAGACCACCATTCCGATCGTGACGGTAAGAGCGATCCTTCTTTCCCTTAACATCTGGCGCAGTTTGAACTTTTTCATAAAAGGCATATCAGGGAGCGGGATGTCCCTGCCTTTGGCTGCCTTCTGCACATTTCTGATAAGGGAAAGTGCGGTCCTCGAAAGGCTCCTGTTGATGACAAGGAAATTAACGATCACGCTCACCGCAGGGGGCATTATGACCGCGTACACGATCAGGTACGGCGGTATGATCCTGTCAAATGCGGGGAGCGAATAGTAGTTGTAGGAGTCGGACATCTGCCAGCTGCTTCCGAGGCCGCTGAGCCCGAAAGCCGCACCCGCAACCCCTCCGAGAAACGAGATCATCGTCGGCATGAAAATATAATGCCTCATCAGATCTTTCTTCCGGACTCCGAGGGCATACAGTGCGCCGATGGTACTGCTCTCTTCCTGGATCTGATGGATCACAAACACGGAAAGGACATAGGTGAAAAGGATAATGACCACGATCCCGGCCACCATTCCGACTGTTTTATTGATCTCGATATCTCCGGAGGCTCCTCCCACTCTGAGGTTGTCTTCTTTGAGAAGGAATGCCGTGAGATTGTCCGGAGACTCCGTAAAGATCCTGTCGATCAGTTCATCCGACTTCTCCCGTAATTCCAGAACGCCGTCATACATCTCTTCCGTCCCGTCCAGGAGTTCTTCCGTTCCGTCGCGGAGTTCTTCCGTTCCGCCGTATAGTTCATCCGCTCCGTCCAGAAGCTCCCGTGCACCCTCATGCAGTTTCCCCGAGCCTTCCGATGCCTCCCTGATTCCCGAATCCAGCCCGTTCATTCCGGCAGTGAGCGGCGACATTCCATCCGACATCCCGGGGATCATCGAAAGAGAACTACCGAATCTGTTCAGGCCGTCCTTCAGTTTTCCGCTTCCGTCCGAAAGCTCTCCGAGTCCTTCCGCAAGTTCGGAAGTCCCGTCATAGAGTTCCTGTGCCCCGTCATACAGTTCCCCTGTCCCGTCGCGGAGTTCTCCGGCCCCGTCCCGAAGTTCCTTTGCCCCGTTGCGCAGTTCCTTTGCCCCGTCGACAAGGTCATCGATCCCGTCCCTGATCTCGTCCTTTTTTCCGTAGGTATCCTCAAGCATTTCCCTGTAATACGGATCATCCACGGACTTATAATCAAACTCAAAGCCCCGGATCATCTGCTTCAGTTCATCCGCGCTCAGGGAGTCATTCAGCAAAAAGGCATAGGTAAGATCTTCCGCCCCCGTCTTCGCAATGCTTTTCAGATATTCATATCCTTCAGCGGTCACAAAGCCGGTTCCGAAGACCGTACTGTCGACCGCGGTATCGGACAGCTTCTTTAGCGGAGCATCGTAGTCCACCGTGCTTCCGATCCCCGTAACGAGTATTCTCTCATCTCCGATCAGGATCCCGTCTCCCGTTTTGATCCCGTGTTCTTCACAATATCGCTTTTCAAGAACGATCTCGTTCGCTTTTTCCGCGTTTCGGCCCGTATCAAGGACCACGGTATCGATCAGTTTCCTGTCCCTGAAGATGCGGATCACGGAGCCGTCGTCAAGGGTCATGTCATAACTGATATGCGGTTCGATCGTAACTCCTTTCTCCTCTATCGTGGAAAGCTGTTCTTTGCTCAAAGCGTTAAAGACCGTAAACTGTCCGTCTTCAAGACGGCTTTCCGCCTGGTTCCGTATCGTACCCCGGATGACCACCTCCGCCGCGTCTACAAGGGCGATCACGATATACATACACAGAGCGATCATCAGGAAGAGGGAGCCAAGCCGGAAAAAATCAGCCTTTATCTGTCTCGGAAATCTTTTTCTCAAAACCCTGTTCATCACAGATCCTCCAGTTCGCTCGCAGGTATTCTCGTTTCATTCAAATACTCGTTTCTGACCACTCCGTCCTTCAGAAAGATCACTTTATGGACCATATTCTTTATTGAATTGTTATGCGTCACGATGAGCATGGTGGTTCCGTACTTTTCATTGATCTTCTCAAGGAGGATCAGGATGTCCCTGGAGGTATTGGAGTCAAGAGCGCCCGTCGGTTCGTCGCAAAGAAGCAGTTTCGGATTCTTGATAAGGGCCCTTGCGATCGCGCATCTTTGCTGCTGTCCCCCGGAAAGCTGGGAGGGAAACTTGTTCTGATGTTCCGTAAGCCCCAGCACCTCAAGAAGCTCCTCCATATCAAGGGGATCATCGGTCAGATATTCGCACACCTGAATGTTTTCCTTAACCGTAAGATTGGGAACAAGATTATAGAACTGAAAAATGAATCCGAGATTGTCTCTCCGGTAATCGGAGAGTGCCTCTTTTTTCAGTCCGAACACTTCGATGCCGTCGACCTTTACCGATCCGGAATCCATGGTATCGAGGCCTCCGATGCAGTTCAGCAGGGTGGATTTGCCGGAGCCGGATGTCCCCTGAATAACGCACATCTGCCCTTTTTCCACACCGGTATCGACTCCCTTGAGAACCTGCACATAGCTTCCGCCCGAGCCGTAGCTTTTTTTGACGTTTCTTACTTCAAGATACATTTTCTCCTCCATTCTCAACATAACGTTGTTATGTTATTGTTATTTTTTTGCTTCCCGGGGAAAGATTCCGCTGCGGGAAGCCGTAAATTTCAATGTCGGGTCTTTTACGTATTAACTGCGGTGTCCCTTTTCATGGCCAGCTGCATCCAGCCGATCACCAGATAATTGAGGATGCTGCGTAAACGTATTTTAGCGGTTTCAACATCCTTCTCATGCCTTATCACATGAAGAAAGGCGTCTATGGATATGTGTGCCATCCAGTGAGCCATATACTCATCACAGGTATATCCGCGGATCGCCGCGATCATGGGCGGGATGGACCGCTCAAGCATGACCACGAATTCATCCACTACGTTTTCATAGACCGTATTCTCCGAAGCGGTAAGGAGTATCAGAAAACTGTCGTAGTTTTCATAGAAATATCCGACGATACGATCGCTGATCTCACTGTGATCCATATCGATGTCATCAAGGGATTTCAGCTTTTTTATCTCTTCCACATCCTCTGCGAAATGGCGGAAAAGGATCTCCTTCAATCCGTTAAGGGGCGGATCGACGATGGCCGAAAACAGATCCGCCTTGTTCTCAAAGAAGAAGTACAGAGCGCCGGTGGTCAGTCCCGCATCCGCGCAGATACTTCTTAAGGATGCCTTGTTATATCCTTTTTCGAGAAACTCCCTTTTCGCGGATTCGATCAGAAGCTCTCTTGTGTCCTGATCACTTTCTTTTTTCATCAGATATCACCGCAAACCAGAAATACTGCAAATAAAAAGATAACATTGTTACGTAACAATGTTATCCTACATCGTTTTCCTCTGTTTGTCAACAGGTTATCGATCGGCTTTCGTGGCAGGCAAAATAGATCACCTGGTATTCCCTTGAGAGATTATCCAGAAAACGCAATGCCCCATGAAGGCGCTCTTCGTCCAGGTTTACAAAGGGATCGTCAAATACAAGGAACGGTTTCTCCTTATCATACATCGCGTCAACCATTGCCATCCTTCTGCAGAGTCCCACCATGTCCTGATAGCCCTCGCTGAGACACTCAAGTGGATGAAGGCTCCCTTTTTCCTTGAGCGAAATATTCAGATTCGCATCCAGTTCGTATTTTTCGCCGCTTCCCGAGATCATTGCGCGGTACTTTTCAAAGGCCTCCATGATCTCTGCCATATATTTGCCGGAAAAGTTCTCTTTCGCCCGTTCCAGGTATTCCCTGGTCAGACTAATGATCCTGTACTTCCGGGCGGTCTGATCATATTCCTCCTGAAGACTTCGAAGCTCGGTTTCGAAGTTTTCGATATCTTCATACTTTTCCATGGCTTCATCCAGCTGATCCACATATTGCTTTTCGATATCCGCGAACCCGTCGATCTCCCCCCGGATGCGGTTGAAGGACGCATTCAGCTCCTCCATCGAGGAAGCATTGTCCGTTTGGGCCTTCTTAGCCTCCATTGCGGCGATATCGTGAAGCTCTTCAAATTCCCGTTTCTTTTTCCGGATCTCCTCCAGATGGTCCTTTATGAATTCCATTCCCGTGAGTTCTTCCCGAAGGCGCCTCAGTTCTCCCTTCATATCCTCACCCGAATCAAATCCGAGAGCCTCAAGGTATCGGAATATTTCAGCCTTCAAAGACTCCGCCTTTTGAAGCGCTTCGTTTATGTCCGCCTTCTGTCCGGAAAGCCGGCTGTATTCCGATGCGTCATTCCACAGGCGGTAGATCGCTTTCGTATAATCCGGATCATCCTCCGGGATCCCGTACCTTCCGAGGAATGATCTTATCTCTTCTTCCGTTTCGGCGATCATTGCTTCGACACCGGATTCTTCGGCCTTCCTGCTCTGTTCGCAAAGATCCGTATAATCCGTCACGGCCCCTCTTAATTCGGAAAGCTTTCCCCTTATGTCCTCCGGCTCGCAGTCCATACCGAGTCTTTCGAAAAACTCCCTGCAATCCGTCTCCGTCTCCCGGATCAGGATTTCCTCTTCCTGTATTTCCCGAAGTGTTTCCCGATACTCGCTTTCGAGATTCGCCTCCTCTTTTCCGTGCTTTCCCCGGCGAAGAAGCAGGAAAACTCCGATCGAAAGGAGAAGCAGTCCGGGGGCGCAGCAGATCCCCGCGATCAACAGTGATGATGCATATAAATACGCGACGATCCCGCCAATAACGAAAGCTGCGGCAAGTACGAGAAGGACGATGGCCAGAACAAGCGCCGTCTTTCTTTTGCCCGCATGTTCATCGACAGACTTTTTCAGCCGTTCGGAATGCTCCTTTTTCGAAAGCAAGGTCTCCTTTATTCTTCCCCTTTCGGACCATTTGTCCGATAAAAGATCGATCTCCTCAGGCTGAGGGGTGTATGCGCGGAATCTCTTTCTCCCGTCTTCGAGCCTTTTTTTCTCGGAATCCGAAAGCTCCATATCTCTCCTCCGGTGCATGAGTTCCGAGAGTCTGTCCGCTTTTTTGCTGATCCTGTCAAGATCCGTCGTATCCGGGATCCCGTCCGCGAAGAAACTTTGGCACCTTGAAACAAGCGCCTCTTCCGTTTCGGTAAGTTTCCGGTCCGATGCCTTCTGAACCGCCCGCTCGTATGCCTCGCATTTTCCGATCATATCATCCAGACCGGCAACTGCCGGCAGTTCTTTCGGAAAGATTTTTCTCTTATCTTCGTATTCTCCGGACGCGGCCGCCTCCTGCTCGCACAGTCCCCTGTACTGCTCCAGTTTCGCCAGGGTGTCCTTGACTTCGGAAAGCTTCGAGATATCCTCCTGGATCTTCAGAAGCTCTTCCTGCTTTTTCTCCTTCTTTTCCGCCTCATCCGCGATCTTTTCGCTCAGGGTATTGATGGAATTCTCAAGACTGCCTTTATTTCTGACCTTCTCTTTCAGGTCTTCGATCCTCTCGTTCTTTT
>JAILLW010000029.1 GCA_024692955.1 Lachnospiraceae bacterium
ATAAGTTCGGGAAAAGCTGTCTTTACCATGCCGGAGGAATATGCGGATCGGGAATTCGGCACTGATTTTTATGCTTATCTTATCACAGAGGATCTGGACGAAGGATCGGAAAACGATTATGCTTCATTGCCGGTAACGATCTCAGATTCGATCCCGCGGCTTCCTGCGATTACGATAGAGCCAAAAGAAAAAACTCTTACCTATGGCTATTCCGAAAATCTTGTGCTTAGTGTGAGTGTGGGTTCTTCGGGAGCGGGAAACTTTAAATATTACCAATGGTACGAGAATACCGAGGACTCGATTACCGGAGGAACATTGATCTCAAGTGCAACTAACGCGTTTTATTCGATTCCCCGAAGTCTTGGAGCCGGAAAGAGATATTACTATTGCAAAGTCAGTGATACTTTGAATTCATACGGGAATGCTGCTGTTTCAGCACCTGCCGTCGTGACAATTAACCCCAAAGAGGTGACCGTTTCCAATATCAAGGGCATAGGGAAAACATACGACGGAACTACGACGGCGGACCTTGATTGTACACAGGCAAGTGTGACCGGGACGATTGGCTATGACAGCCTGAGCGTCACTGCTGTCGGCGAGTTCGAAAGCGCGGATGCCGGAGAGGGAAAAACCGTAATGATCCGTTCTATTTCGCTCGAGGGTGATAGCGCGAAAAACTATGTACTTGCGGAAAACGGAAATCAGGAGACCGCGACTGCAACGATCAGCAAAGCGAAGCTCGCCATTCACGGCATTACGGCTGAGCCTAAGGAATATGACGGTGAAACAACGGCAGTTCTGAACACCAAAAATGCCACGATCTCAGGGCTTGTTTCCGGGGAAAGCGTTGAATTTACCGTGGACGGAGCATTTGAGAACGCAGAGATCGGAGAGAATAAAACGGTCAGCCTCTCGAACTGGGTACTTACGAGCGGCACAAAGAATTACGAGATCGATACTGAGGGATGCCAGCAGACGGCAACGGCCGACATCACCGGGATCCATGTCTACATATCCGGGATCACGGCGAAGGACAAAGTATATGACGGTAATAAGACGGCTGAGATCAATGACGGACAGGCAGTCTTAAAGAAAGCAAAGGGTGATGAGACCGTTACCGAACTTACCGTAAGCGGTATTACCGCCGAGTTTGCGGACAAATATGCAGGATCCGGAAAGAATGTGACGATAAAGACCGCCACATTGAGCGAAACGGATCTCTATCTGCTGAGCCTTGACGATACGAATACAAAGCTCGGATTAAAGGCGGATATCACAACGAAACCGGTCACGGCAACCGTCATCGCAACGGAACGTGATTATGATGCGGAAAATACTTCCGTTGTAATCTCGGGAGGCAGCGTAGAAGGCGTCGTGACGGGAGATGTCGTTGCTGTCGATACGGACGATGCGGCCGGCACGATCGAAAATGCGAACGCGGGAGTAAACAAACCCGTTATCGTTACCGGAGTTAAGCTGAAAGGTGTGGATGCAGGAAACTACCGGCTTGCATCTCAACCCTCGGATGTTACGGTAACGATCCGAAAGATCGCTTATTCAGGAATCAGGACCGCGGAAACCATCGTACCAAGCGGTGAGGCTTCGGAAAATGTCACAGTGGCGCTGCCGGAACTTCCGGATGGAGCGGTCTATGCCGCAACAGGAACTGCCGGAGGTAATGATGCCGAACTGATTTCGGGAACCCCGACGGTGACGGATAACATGCTTGCTTTCAGCACGACGGGAAAAGCCGATCATACGAGCGCGACCGTTTCTGTCGGTGTTACGGGTGCAACAAACTATCAGGATTATGAAGTCGTTGTCACCGTGACGGCCAGACGCGGAAGAATATGGACCGATGAGATCCCGGATCAGGTATATACCGGAAAAGCGATCAAGCCCGGAGTTACCGCATATTCCAAAGGGAAGGTTCTTTCCGGAAAGGATTATCAAGTAAGTTACAAAGCGAACACGAATGTGACCGATCAGGCGATCGTTACGATCACGGGGAAGGGAAATTATACCGGATCCTATAAAGAAACATTCCGGATCCTTCCGAGGGGCATTGACGATCCGGATGTGAAAGTATCGGAGATCGCCTCGAAGTCCTATAGCCGGAAAAAGTATTATACGCCGGTTCCGACCGTTTCCTATAACGGAAAGAAACTGAAGAATAAAAAGGACTTTACCGTAACTTATTATTCGGATGAGACCTGTACAACGGCCGTGAAACCGAAAGATCCCGGGAAATACTATGCGAAGGTATCCGGAATTAAGAACTTTAACGGATATGTGGTGATCCCGTTTGAGATCGCAGGCGCAGGCCAGACTCCGGTCAGCAAACTGACAATCGGAAAGATTCCCTCTCAAAAGTATACGGGATCGGCGATCGAGCCTGCACCTTCCGTAAAGAGCGGAAAAACCGTCCTTACGAAGGATGTTCATTATACAGTCACCTATGAGGAGAACATCGAAATCGGTACGGGAAGAGTCATCATCACCGGTATCGAGCCTTATGTCGGGAAAAGAACCGTGACCTTCCGCATCACCGGAACGCCGATCGCAAAGGCAACCGTCAGCGGGATACCGAAGTCCGTCATGTACGACGGAACTGCAAAGACACCGGAAATTACATTGAGCTACAAACCGGATAAAAAGTCAGATGCCGTGGCGATACTCGCTGTCACGAAAGAGGAATATGATGCCATGCCGGAAGCATACAGGGCACAGATCGACTGCATCATCTCCTACGAAAACAATGTGAACACCGGGAAGGCAACGGTGATCTTAAAGGGCGTTCACGGAGCAAGCGGAACCGTTAAAAAGACATTTAAGATCACGCCGTTTGATGCCTCAAAGAACAAAGGGAAGATCCGGATCACCGAACCCGCAGATGCACAGAAATATCTAAAATCCGGTGCGAAGCCGAAGGTGAAGGTCGAATTCGAAAAAGGAAACGGCGAGCGGATCGAGCTGATCGAAGGAACGGATTATAAGCTCACCTATTCCGACAATAAGAAGTTAAGCGACGGAACGGGTGCAAAAGCTCCGACCGTAACGGTTACGGGAAAAGGGAACTTCAAGGGAACGAATGATGAGATGAAGTGTGCCTTCGCGATCGAACAGGCCGACCTTGGTGAAGCAGCGACGGTCATCGCGAAAGATTTGGTATTCAAGAACAAGGCCGGAAACTGGAAGAGCGGGGTAACCGTTGTCGATGCGGCAGGAACGAAACTGAAAGCCGGAACCGATTACGAAAAAGCTGTCAAATACTACAAAGTCGACGGCGGAACCGAAACGGAACTCGGACAAAGAGATAAGCTTAATCCGGGAGATGTTGTAAAGGTTGTCGTTAAGGCCTGCGGAACGAATTATTCGGGGCAGGCGGAAACAACTTATCGGATCATTGCGTCCGGCCATGATATCAGTAAACTGAAAGGTTCCGTATCCCCGAAGGCATTTACGGAGGATGAGATCACGATCACGAAGGACGATATCGCATGGAAGTCCGGCAAGAAGGCGGTGAACGGCGTTACCTTTGAGATCGATGAAGTGACCTATAAGAACAACCGGAATAAGGGAAAGGCCACGGTCGTCGTTCGAGGAACCGGAGAATGGGGCGGGTCAAAGAAGATCACCTTTACGATCAAACCTGTAAGCCTCCTGTGGAAATGATGTAAGGAGGCGCAGTATTAAAGGAGCCGGATCAGTTTACAGTTCGGGATGCCGGTACTCCAGAATTCATTGCGGGGAAGATGTCTGATATTTGAAATGATGGCCGAATTCATCGCGCCATGTCCGACGATCAGAATATCCTTCCCCGCATTCAGTTCGGGATAGATGCATTCGGTAAGGAATTCTCCTGTCCTTGCGAAAAGATCGTCGAGGGATTCCGCGCCTTCCGGCGGATCCGTGTATTTTTCCGGTGTACGGAAAAGAACCGGAATTGAAGTGCCCTCCAGATGCCGGTAGTCCTCCGCTCCCTCACAGATTCCGAAAGCCATCTCTTTTAAGCGATCATCCGTAAGGATCGGAATATCGCGACCCCGCAGCAGAATTTCAGCGGTTTCTTTTGCCCGGATGAGCGGGGAAGAGTAGCAAAGGTCAAAATGAATATCACGTAAGGCAGCCGCGGCTTCTTTTGCCATGCGGCGGCCTTCTTCATTTAAGGGGATATCTGTCTGACCCTGAAGTTTCTTTTTTAAATTCCAGTCGGTGATCCCGTGTCGGATTACGTACAACATAGGTAAAAGTCTAATTCCTTTTCGAAACGAAGTCAATGCTGTCCGGTGACTGTAATAAACTGATTCCGTATCTGACTTATTCAGGTCAGAATTTTTTATTGAGTTTTCTCATTCACGGTATGATAATTGTTTTTGTGCAGTTCATATTATGATATGGCTATGCGATTGGGGCATAAGCAGAAACGGAGGTATTTTGAAATGAAGGATTTTTCGAGAATGGACAAACTTCTTCAGAATTTCGTGGAGAAGGGAACGAATCCCGGTTGCGCCGTAGCGGTCATGCAGGGGGATGAAATGATCTATCACGGCGAGGCCGGATATGCTGACATTGAATCCGGAAAAAAGGTAGATGTTCACAGTATGTTCAGTCAGGCTTCCACCACGAAGCTCTTTACCTATGCGATCCTGGGGATGCTCTTTGAAGAAGGCAGATTCCTTTTCAGTGACCCGCTGTATGATTACCTGCCTGAATGGAAGAACACTAAGAAGTATGTGATGAAGCCAAACGGTGATATTGTTACGGCCCCGCTTGAAAAGCCGATCACGATAAGGGATGCGGTTGCGATGATGTGCGGTCTTCCATATTGTATGGTGCCGGCAGTCAATCCGGAAACGCCCACGCTTGCCGCGATGAGCAGGCAGATGGAGGAACTTCTGAAGAAGGGCCCCTCTACGATACAGGAAGAGGTTCGCGCCATGTCAAACGTACCGGTAATGTTTGAGCCCGGTTCGCACTGGCTGTACGGATTCGGATCGGAGATCACCGGGGTACTGGTTGAGACCTTTGAGGGAAAACCTCTAAGAGAAGTTTTTAAGGACCGCCTCATCGATCCTCTGGAGCTTGAGGACACGGATACCCTTGCCCGTCCGTGGAATGCGGATCGGATCGTGACAAACTACGCAAAGGAAGGCCCCGGCAAATTCACTGCCACACCGAATTTCGCAGCCATCGATCCGGAAAGCGTACCTGCCGGAGCAAGGCCCAATCTTCTTACCAGCGCTCATGACTTTGCCGTATTTATGCAGATGCTCGCAAACGGCGGCACCTATAAGGGAAAGAAATTCCTTGGAAGCGGTACGGTATCAATGCTTCATGAGAATCAACTCGGACCGGAACAGCTTGCCGACTTTGAAAATGATTATCTGGCAGGATACGGTTACGGCCTCGGATTCCGCACGCTTATGACCCAAAAGTACGGTCACAACGGCCATCTCGGAAACTTCGGATGGACCGGCGGTACCGGGATCTGGGTGGAAGCGGATCCCACGGATAAGTTCGCCGTTGCATACATGCATAATATGCGCCCGAATGATGAACTATACCATCACCACAGAGTGCGCGCTGTCATAAACGGGATCATGCTGTAGATGTGGAACGGGATTATGCTGTAGGTTATGGAGAGGAGTTGTGCCGTGGGGGTCTGAACGGAATTGTGATGCAGGGCGCAGTGTGGAATTGTGCTGTGGGATTCCGGAAGGAATAATGAGGCAGGGAGTAGTGCGGAATTGTGCTGTGGGATCCCGGACGGAATCATGAGGCAGGGCGTAGAGAAGAATCTCCGCGGTTTGGCTGAAAGAGAAACTCTAGGGGAGTCGATGTGCCGAAGAAGGTCGGTTTATCGGCTCCCTTTTTCGTGCGAAAAACCTGAAATGTGTTGCAGCGGGTAGTTTTGGAAAATTCTGACACATTATGGGGGACCCGAAGTATATAAAGTGTGTTGCGGCGAAAGGTTTTTGAAGAACGCAACACATTTCCGTACTGACCGGAGAGCCCCAAGTGTGTTGCGGCGAAAGGTTTTTGGCGAGCACAACACATTTCTGGAAGATCGGAGAGACCCAAGTGTGTTGCGGCGAAAGGTTTTTGAAGAACGCAACACATTTCGGATCTGGTCGAGGATCTCGGGTGTGTTGCATTTGACAGTTTTCATGAATTCTGACACATTATGGGAGGCCCCGAAGTATATAAAGTGTGTTGCGGCGGAAGTTTTTTGGCGAGTGCAACACATTTCCGGACGGCCGGATAGACCAGGTCGTAGAAAGCGGGAAGACTTGCTCCGGGAGTTCCCACCAAATCGCCGGAGGAGCAAAAAGTGGGAAGACTTGACATGGAACTTCCCACCAAATCGCGGAGGCATCGAAAAAAGTGGGAAGACAAAATGCTGCGTCTATTATGAAAGTCATATATCAGCATCGAAAACATCTTGACAGATACGAAATATCGTAGTACCATTCAAATACCGATCACGATATATCAATCAATGAAGAGGTCAACCATTGAAGGTTCAATCTTATAAGACCTCTTCGGGCATTCTCCAAAGAAAATCTAATTTGCCGTCGGCAATAGTCTTTCGGCATGCAAAAACACATCCGATGAAAGCAAGCACATCCGATGAAAACAAGCACATCCGATGAAAGCAATTACATCCGATGAAAGCAAACACATCCGATGATAGGATAACATCCGATGAAAGGGGGCATATTAAGTTATGGGTTTTTTTGATGCGAAAAACCGTTATCATAAGACGGAAACTGACAGGAAGAAAGCGGATTCTGCAAGAATCGCTGTGATACTGATAAGCTGTGCAGCTCTGATCGCGGTATCATTCACCATCAGATTTCTTTATGAAAAGGATACGGATAAAGAAGGAACAAAGGCATGGTTCCGGGACGGGGACTACGGCTCAAAAATGAGGATCGGAAGCGAAGATGAAGTCTCGAAAGAATGGGTGAAGGAGACCATCGGGATTTACACCGGAAACATGGCAACGGAAGATGAGGTACGTAAGATCGTAAGATCGCTGAACTCATATGATGACGGTGAACTGACCGCGGATCCGGAAAATCTGAGCGATGAAGATCTGCGGCGTCTTTACATTTACATTGATGAAAAGATCTCGCAGGGGTTAAAAGAGATACCGGATGAAAACAGGACGGCTCTTACCGAGAACATGGTATTGCAGCTGATAGGGCATAACCGGAAAAAAGCGGAAACCGGGCAGGAAAAGGCTGAAGAAACAAGCGGGAAGACAGGACCGGAAGATGAGAAAGGAGATGAAAAGCGTGATACGAATGAACTGCTGTATGAAGATCTCCTCCTTCGCTTGAGAGAGATCACACGTGAGATCAGTCTCTTAAAAGAAAACGGCATCGGCCTTTCGGATCTTAAGACGTTGACTGAGGATGAAATACAGAAGCTGATTCAGAGCGAGGCGATCGGGAAAGATACAATTCTTTCGTGGATAAAAGCTTCCGAAGAGTGTCAGAAGAAGGAACTGGAAGACAAGTTCAGAAAAGATATCGAAGGCGAGCTTTCCCTTGCGGGTTCGCAGCTCATAAACGCTTTTCAAAGCGAAGACGAAGTGATCCGGAAGGAAATGAGAAAAGAAGATGAAAAGATTATGGAGCTTCTTAATGGATCTTCCCAAAGAATAGATGAACTGACGAAAGATGCGGATGAACTGCGTAATAACACCGGCGTGCTTAAGGAAGCGGAACGAAAGATCGAACTGATGGATGAGGCAATCCTGATACTGAACGATTCGATGGAAGCAATGGCCGGGGAACGGTTAAAAGACAGAACGGAGCTGTTGTGCAGGATCGCAGACGTAAGGGATGAGCTTTCAAATGCGTCCATGTCCTTAAGGAACAGTCTGAATGCCTATGAGGAAGAGTGTGAAAGGAAAACACAGCTTCTTACGGGACAGATGACGGATACTCTCCGTGAAGAGTATGAAAAGAAGCTTTCAATGATGAAGCAGGAACTGGACGGAGCCGATCAGCTGGCGGCATCGGCAATCAGCCTGATGCAGAAATCAATCCGTGAGATCGCGGTGGGATTTCAGGAGGATTTCGGAAGGCGATTCGAAAGTGCCGAGACAAAGATCCAAAATGCGGAATCAAGGATACAGAGGGCCGAGACAGGGATCCAAAATGCGGAATCAAGGATTCAGAATGCCGAGACGGGGATCCAAAATGCCGAATCAAGGATACAGAGGGCCGAGACAGAGATCCAAGGTTCCGGGGCAAGGATACAGGATGCGGAAAGCCGGATCCGCAACGCGGAATCCGGGATCGAAAGCATTGGGGGAAGGCTGGATGAAACCGGTCGGAATATAGAAGGCCTGACGGAAGATCTGAGGAGGACAGGCACCGATCTTAATATCTTAAGAGACGGAATTTCGGGAAACAGCACTGCTCTTAACGAGCTGAAAAAAGTGTTCGGCGAAATTTCGGAAACCATCGGAATCCTGACAAATAAAACGGATGCCATCGGCGATTCCCTGATGCGGATCACGGAAGAGGATACTCTCGACGGAGCACTTCTGAAACTCCCGAACCTGAATATGAACGGGGATGCGGTCCCCGGAGAAGTCCTGAAAGGAAGGACTTTTACGAATCGGGAAGGAACGGGGCTTGAAGGAACGATGGAGGATCACAGGGGAAATATCACGGCCGGACAGGAGGCTTCCTCCATCAGACTGATGCCGGGCTTCTATGACGGGATCATAGACCTTACGGCCAGCAATACCTGGCAGTATGAGAAAGGAAAAGGAGAAGGATATGGAAACGGTTATGAAGACGGATATGCGGGAGGGACCGAGGACGGCTATAACAGCGGCTATGCGGAGGGGCTTGGTGATGGATATGACAGCGGCTATACGAAAGGAAGAGATGACGGTCACGACAGCGGATATCAGAGCGGGCGGGAGGACGGAAGAAATGAAGTCATCGCGGATCCGGTTTCATTCGGAATCGGTACCGGGTATTCCAGATGTATTCTGGAAGGAACCCTGAAGGCAGAGGCTTCCGCCCAGAGCGCTTCCAAAAAGAAACTGAATACTACCTTTACGATCACGATCGATCTTAAGAACGGAGAGATCTCTCAAAGCAGTGTTTCGGTTTCGGGAACGGATCATACCGAATTCAACAATACACAGGATCTTGTCGGTTCCGAATACAGTGTTAAAGGGAAAGCGGTCATGACGATCACGGCCGTGCGTTTTGAATAGCGGATTTCGGGTTTTGGTGGAGAAAGCGTATGTGTCATGATATAATATGCACATCTGCAGGAAGTATTTCCGAACAACTCGGAATCCCTGCAGATGCTTTCTCTGTCTTTGCAAATATTTTCGGAAAGAGAAAAGGCTTGTCGGAGGAGACAGGTATGGCAGAAGAAATGGGAATGACAAATAAACAGTTTCAGGGATTTGTAAAACTGATCCTTGAATGTGTTCGAAAAGCGCTTGACAGAAGCCCGGATAACAACGAACTGATACGTCTGCAGGAGATTTTGCAGTCGATGCTTGAAGATGCGTAGAACATAAAGATATTCATTTATGTCTGATAAGGGTTCTTAAACTTATATGCGAAATTCCGATGCACACCGGCGGCGCCCACAATATATTGTAAAAACTCTTGAAATGTGAACAAAATATAGTAAAATAATGAGTGTATGAGCCTATGGGCGGAGTATGCTCATTTTTATGCAAAATTGTAAAAATATCTAAAGAAACCGGGCCTTCGGTCCGATATAACATAAGATAGGGCAAAAAGGGCGGACTGCGATCTTTCGCGGAAAAGCACACGAGGTATTGCAAATGGCAACTACTGATGTTAAGAAAAACCAGACGGCGGAAAGCACTTCGGGGGCTGCGGACGGCAAGGATCCCGTACAGAAGAAGCCGAGACGCCGTATGAAGAAGCAGGTGCGAAGAACCATCGGCGGTGTATTCCTCGCATCGGCCATCGTGGTGGCGGCGATCCCCACGCCGGAGGCCAGGGCGACCTTCGGAACCGGGACTCCGAAGGAAAAGATCAAGGTTTCGGTCGGGAATGATTATGATAAGGACCAGACCGTAACCCTTGAAGACGGTACCACCACAGCGGCATACGACGAGACTGTATACTATGACAACTATCTGAGCGAGGGCGCTTCGGATTACAAGACGGACGTTCCCTTTGCCGCTGCCACCGACACCGTTTACACTTCGGACAACGGTTTCTTTCAGTTCGTATATATCAATCCTACAGCCACAAATCCGAATAAGGTAGCCGTGATCCTTGGGTATAACGGTTCCGAAACATCCCTTTCGATCCCGGACACTCTGGAAGGGTTCCGCAAATACCGTGATAACGACACGAACTCCGGTTACTGCCTTGTGTCGAAGAAGGATGAATTTCTGCATTACAAGGTGACCAATGAGGTGACGGAACAGAAGACCACAACGGTGGCGGGAGAAGATGTCAAGTGCTATATCGTGACCTTCCTTGAAGAATGCACTTATGACGGAGTCCTCCGGGCGAAGGATTCCACTTTGGAAGTAAACGAGAAGTCGCCCAACTTCTATCTGGACGCAAACGGAAACGCATTTATCTATACGATCAAGAATATCGTGCCGACGCCTTACCCGACCCTTCCTCCGGAAAATGAAGGAGATCCGGGAACGGTACCGGATCCTGCCCAGCCGGATCCCTACAGCCAGCAGGTGGATCATCCCTGCGTGGCGGAGATGCAGACAAGGACAGAAACGACCTATGAGCCCTGCTATGCAGAGACCCGTCCGGAATGGGGAGATAAGGCAGAAGCGGATCTTTACTACTACCCGAATAATACCTATGAGGACACTTCCGGCAATCCCATCACCCCGAATCAGTGCGGGGCGAATACGGATCACCTGAGGATCAACGCGGATGTTGCCTATATCGGACAGCAGACCCTGAAGGACAACGGAAACGGCACCTGGGCGGTAGGCGAAGTGATCACCCGTCCGAATCAGGGCGTATTTGCCAATAACCCGAGTCTTACCAATCTGTCTATGGGATCAAAGATCCAGGGTATCGGAGACTTTTCCTTCTATGGCTGTTCCACCTTGAGCAGCATTGATTTCGGACCGACACTGCGGACCATCGGAAACGGTGCTTTTGCGGAATGCATCCGTCTTACCGACTGCAATATCGCGCTTAACGCGAATATCCGCGCACTCGGAAAGGATGCCTTCTATAACTGCCGTTCCCTGAGTTCCTTTACCACAAACATCGGCATGGAAGCCATCGGGGATTCCTGCTTTGAGAACTGTATCGCACTTTCCACGCTCAATTTCGCGGACGGCGGTGAGGTTTCCCTGAGAGTCATCGGCAACCATGCCTTCCGCGGCTGTACCGCGCTCGGCGGGATCGAGTTCCCCGCTTCCTATTCGGAGAGCTCCCCGCTTGAGATCGATACCTTTGAAGGCTGCAGCGGGCTTCAGTATATCAAGATCAACAATGACCAGCTGGATTTCGAGGAATTCCACAGGGATCATCCGACCGATTATCCGAACTGCAAGACCAACAGCTGGGCATCCTTTATGAATACGGTTTCGGATTCCTTCTATTTCGAGGGGCCGGATGTTTCTCTGATCCATGAGACCTGCCGTGAGGAATCGATCCCCTTCAAGTATCTGAATCAGGATCTTTATGAAAGAAAAGTCTATGAGCGGGACAAGATCAAGGATAAGGACGATCCGATGGGAAAATCCGCGGAGATCACCTATCAGATCGATTCGAACGGAGAGATCAAAAAGGCGGATATCCAGGGCGATCCACTGAATCTTACGATCCCCGAGAAGATCGGACCTTACGGTATCGATACCATTGGGGACGGAGCCTTCGCGAACCGCTGCTCCGTTACCAGGGTAACGATCCCTGCCACCGTTAATACCATCGGTAACAATGCCTTCAAGGGCTGTCATAATCTGGAGACCGTGATCTTTTCCGACGCATCGCGCGTACAGAGCATCGGAACGGATGCGTTCCGTACCCAGGACTGCATGTATACGGTGAAAGCAAACCAGATCGTCTGCGACCAGTGCGGGGATACCCTTGCAAGAGGAACCAGCAAGGATACCCTTCCGGAACTCATTTTCTGCGGAAATATGATGGATGATGCCGGAAATGATACGGTTCCTTTCGTCTATGCGATGAACGGACAAAGCAGTATCAATAATCAGGACCAGGGAACCTCCTGGATCAAATTCCACAGCCTGTGGCCCACGAATCTGGTGGTACAGTATGACAAGAATGACATCACCGGAGCCGGTCAGGTGGAACTGATCGACTACCCGAGATACTCGGATTACAGCGATCCCGAAGCCTTCGTCAAGTCTCTTCCTTACGTATATTACATTGAGGATGGCGAGAATGTTCCGAGACCGCGTTACAGTGTACCGGTAGACGCGGACGGAAACGAAGTTGCAAGTGATACGGATCCGAATTTCGACCATACCGTGGACTACTATCTGGATAATGAAAAGTACTGGGAGTATGTGGATCTGGTAGACGGTTCCGTTACTACCTATACGAATTATCAGAACAATCCGAAGGAGAATCCGGCTCCCACGAACCAGCAGCTTTCACTGATCAACGCTGCTCTGAACATAGTGGTTCCGACGAATGTGGATGCCATCGAATACGGGATCTTCTCCGGTGCGGAATATGATCCGGACGGTTATCCGATCTATTTCGTAAATAAAGATGCTCTTACGAACAAAAATCAGTCGACGGATTATTCGATTTCCGGCCTGACCGAAACCACGGACGGAAACGGAAACCAGGGATATCTGATCTATACCGATGCCTCCGGCAAACTGTATACAAATGCGGAGAAAACCGAGGAACTGGAGGCGAGCAACAACTATAAGGTGGAAAAAGAGCCTTATATCATGACTCCGGAGCTGACGAATACGGAAATCAAGACGATCACCCTGAACGGTGTAAGGGATATTGATCCCTTCACTTTCCACGGAAATACCGCGCTGACGGAGGTGTCGGTCATCGGACCGTCCCATATCGGTGATCATGCCTTTGACGGATGCTCCTCACTTACCAATGCCACCATCGGAAGCAACGTGACCGATATGGGATTAAGACCGTTCTCCGGCTGTGAGAATCTGACGGAAGTAACTTCGTTAAGCCCCTCGATCACCTGTGACAGCGGGATCATCTATAAAACGGACGGAAGCGGCAAGGAAGTGATCCAGTGCCTTGAAAGCCGCGGAAACCTGGTGGGTTCCTATGCGGTAGGCCCGGCCGAATTAAGCGGTGTGACCAAGCTTCGGGATGAAGCCTTTATGGACTGTGATGAGATCGGAAAAGTGGATCTTTCCCAGGCATCCGTTGATGAGATCCCCTACCGCTGCTTCCGCGACGCGGATTCTCTGAATTCCGTGGTGCTCGGAAGAGAAGTCGGACAGATCTATGATGAGGCTTTCAGAGATACGCCTTCCTTAAAGACCGTGAGCCTTCCTTATTCCCTGGCATTTATCGCGCAGGATGCCTTTGCGGATTCCAATTCCGTACCGGTAGGATCCTTCCACGATTCGAACCATACGCAGAAGAAGGTCATCGTTTCCTGTGTGGAGAACTCTACTGCGGATAAATACGCGAAATCCTATGTATATCTGTCACCGGAATACGGCGACGTCTTCATAACCCATAACGTGTTCTTCTGGGACAACCTGCTCGATCCTTCGAATCCGGTTCTCCTCGGAAAACAGATCGTGAATGACGGAGATGATGCGGTTCCTCCGACACAGCCTTCCCATGACGGGTATGAATTTACGGGATGGACGAGCTATACGAACATCACGAAGGATACGGATGTGTTTGCCCAGTGGAAGACTCCCGATGATCCTGTTTATACCGTGATCTTTTATGATACCTATCAGGATTCGACGGATGCCGACGGCAATGTGACGGTCGAAACAAGGATCGTCCAGATCGGTCCCACACAGAACATCCGTGAGGGCGGTATCCCCACCGTACCTTCGGATCCTTACCATCAGGGCTATACCTTTACCGGATGGAGCTGGAATCCGAAGAATCCTCTTGCGAACGGCGGCGTATACAGCGATACCACGGCCTACGCCTCCTACGAGAACAATCTGACCAAGGACTTCCATACCGTAACCTTCATAAGCGGTGTGGATAATACGGTCATCGCTTCCCAGGAGGTAAAGGACGGAGGAAAACTTTATCCGCCTACCGCGCCGAAGTATAAGAATAAAAAGTTTGATAAGTGGTTTACGAATCCTTCCGACTTTGATTTTGACAATGTCACCAAAGACGCAACGGTCATCGCGCTCTATAAGGACGCATCCTCCGGCAATTCCGGCGAAAACGGCGGCGGAGGCGGCGGTGGCGGCGGCGGAGGCGGCGGCTCCGAAGAGGGCGGCAGTTCCTCAAAGGCAACCGCGACTCCGACTGCTACGGGGAAGCCTTCTTCCTCATCCTCAAGCAGTGATGATGCGAAGAAGTATACGGTTTCCGTATCCGGCGGCTCCGGCTCCGGACAGTATCCGGCTGGTGCCATCGTGGCGGTGAATGCTTATGATATGGGTACGGGACAGACCTTTGACAAGTGGACCACCTCCACGGCCGGTGTCGCTTTCGCAAATCCGAACTCGCCCTCAACATCCTTCGTGATGCCCGCGGCGAACGTGGCAGTGACCGCTACCTACAAGACCGGCGGAGGCGGATCTTCCTCCACGGCGAACTCAGGCTCCGGAAACAACGGCGGAACAAGCGGTACCGCGAACCGCAATAACGGATCGACTCAGGTAGATATCACCAAGGGCGGAATCTCCAACACCGGCATAGCGGGTGCCACGGTTTCCGGCTCGACGGATAATTTCATCGTGAAGATCACGGACGATCAGGTGGCTGCGGATCTTGCTTTAAGAGCACTTCAGAACAGCTTCGGAGATATTACGAGGCTGAAATACCTGCCGATGGACATTTCCCTTTATGATTCCACCGGACGGACGAAGATCGCGGATACCAGCGGACTTTCCGTTGCGATCACCATGCCGCTTCCGGATGATCTTCGGGAATATGCCGGAAACAACAAAGTTGCTTCCGTTGCGGGAGGAATTCTGGAACCCCTTAATTCCCGCTTCACCACGGTGGACGGTGTGCCCTGCATCAGCTTTACCGCGACCCACTTCTCACCTTATGTGATCTGGGTTGATACTGGCAATCTGACCGAATCGACGATCGATTATACACCGAAGACCGGCGATCCGATCCATCCGAAGTGGTTCCTGGCCATCGGCCTTGCGGCGATCAGCGCGATCCTGTTCTTTAAGAAGGACAAAAAGATCGCAGTGAAACCGGTGTAAATCCTTCTGAAAAGGATCAGATGTACAGATGAAGAATGTCCTTCGTACAATCGGAGTGCTGCTTCTTGTAACGGCGCTCATCATAGCGTTGATCCCTGTGTCGGATGCGGAGGCCGCGACCTACGCACCCGACTTTCAGATGGAGGGATCAAAGCTGGTGAAATATGCGGGTAATGAAGAGATCGTTACCCTTCCTTCCGACGTGAAATCCATCGGAGAGGAAGCCTTTGTCGGGAATAACAATATCGTAAAAGTCCGGATCAACAATGAGTGCGAAACCATCGGATACGGTGCTTTCTCAAACTGCCGTTCCTTAAGAAGCGTTGAGACAGGTGACGGTGTCGAAGAAATCGGTGCGGCTGCTTTTTCCAATGACGGAGCTCTGAACTCAGTTCAGCTCGGTGCCTCGGTAAAAAAGCTGGGGAGTGCCGTTTTTGCCAATGATCAGGCACTTTCCGGGCTCGGTATCAGCAATGCGAACAAATATCTGACCCTTCAGGATCATATCCTTTATAACAGCGATCTGACGAAACTCTATTGCATGCTCCCTACCTATTCGAACGGCGTCTACAGTATGCCGAATTCGGTTCAGGAGGTGACGGGATACGCGTTCTGGGGAAATCCCAATCTTAAAAATGTGAATCTGAGTTCGGGCCTGAGTTCGGTGCCGGCTTATGCCTTTTCCAACTGCAGGAACTTAAGACAGGTCACGATTCCGCTTCCGGTCAGATCCATTGAAGCGCTGGCCTTTGAAAACTGTGTGAATCTTTCTTCCGTAAAATGTCCGGAATCCCTGACGAGGATTTCCGACAATGCCTTTATGGGATGCCCGAAGGTAACCTTTGACTGTGTACCGGGCTCCTATGTTTCGAAATATGCGGCGGATCTTAAGCGGACGCCCCTTACCGAGGCTGAATATGAAGATGTGGAGCAGGTCCCGGTGGTTGGGATCGAAAACGTGACCGGTGAGGGAGGCAAAAACGCATCTGTCGATGGAAATGGGGCATCTGCGGCAGAGAGAAATACGGGCTCCGGAGAAAATGAGGCATCTGCGGCCGAAGGGAATACGGGCTCCGGAAACAGTCAGAATCAGGTCGCTAATACCGAAAATGAAAACCCGGATCCTTCAGGGACGGATAACAACAGTGCGGTTTCGGGTAATGATAATACGGAAGCAGGTCAGGATGCAGCCTCGAATCTGCAGCCGGGATCCGACGGAACAGGCGAAGAGGGTTCTGCCGCATTGCAGAAACGCTATTCCGGCGGCGTGATAAACGGCGCGGATGTGGTCAGCTATTCCTATTACGAACCGGGACAGGAACCTACGGGCGCTGTATACGGATCCTCCATCGTGGCAGGGGGACATGCTCTTGTTTTTATTGACAACAAGCCAAGCGTAAAGGGCGGAACGTCCTTTGATCTGGCTTCGGGAAATGCCGGGAATGGCGGGAATGCCGGGGGTTCCGGGAATTCCGGGGCTCCTCAGGATGCAACTGCTGAACGGACCGGGGATGGAAATGCGGCTTTGCCGGAAGGCGCTTATACGCCGGATCCGAATGAAACGGATACCGCGGATCCCCGTTCTCTCGGGGACATTCTTTCGGATTCCGCGACCAAAGGGATCAGTTTCCCGAAGTTTACGATCGTAAAGGATAGGATCGCGACGCAGGCTTATTATTCGGATGCGGAGCTTACGGATTATGAGATCCCCGATGGGATCAGCGCGATCGGTGATTTTGCTTTTGCCCGTTCCGCACTTTCTTCCGTCAGCATCCCGGAAGGAGTGACCTCCATCGGCTACGGGGCCTTTTATCATTGCGGAAATCTTGAAAATGTCAGCATTCCGAAAAGCGTTGACAGGATCTCCGAATATGCCTTCGCGAATACTCCGTTCCTTGAAAAGGCTCAGGATGAGTTCGTGATCGGAGGTGACGGAATACTGATCGCCTATAAGGGGAGCGATTCCGTAGTGACGATTCCCGAAGGCGTAAAGATCATAGCGGACGGCACATTCCGGGATCATCAGGGTCTTACGGCCGTTAATCTTCCGGATTCCCTGGTAACGATCGGGGAGAACGCATTCCTTAACTGTACAAATCTTTCCACCGTAAACAGGGGGGATCATATTCAGAGCATAGGGGAAGGTGCCTTCCGGAATACGTCACTTTCATCGGTAACGATACCGGCAAGTGTTGAAAAGATCGGACTCGGTGCCTATTCTCTAAAGAACGGGACGGATACGGTAACCTTCCTCGGAAGTGATCTTCCCGTGATCGGTTTTGGAGCTTCTTCCGAAAGATTAAGCGATGGTTCCGCACGAGATTACGTATTCGGCACCATGAGCAGGGCCGTGATCCCGAGGAATATGGCGGATCTTCACGGGACTGTCCTTGAGCGCGGTGCCTACGGCTTTTGCGGGACCGTGACGGATGAAGCCGGAAATACCGTTTCGGATAATACGGCCGGTGTAAATCATCTTACTGCGGGAAACGGCGGGATCGTTGTTGAGACGGTAAGCCAGGATATCCCTCAGGGTTCTGTAATGGCAAGGATCGTCGGAAATGAAGACAGTTTCTGCCTCCGGATCTCGGATTCACAGAATGCGGCTGACAGGATCGGGGATGCCTATGCAGAGCTCTATGGAGGAAGACGGCCGGAGGATCTGAAAGGCTATGAATTCAGTCTCTTTGATGACAGCGGATCCATACCGGTCACTAAGCTCGGAAAGCAGACGGTCGATATCACCATGCCGGTTCCCGAAGGAACGGAGCTTCGGAATATGCACATCGTATCTCTTGACTCTGATGGTCAATTGGAGGCGGTGCCTTATTCCCTTTCCGGGGATCAGACCGAGATGACCTTCCGGTGTTCCCATTTCTCCCCCTACGGGATCTATCATTACGCGGATTCCGTATCGGATCTTTCCATGGACGGAAAGACGAAGATCGGAAAAAAGGACATTACGCCGGATACGGGTGATATTCCGTTCCATCCGAAGTGGCTGCTTGTGATCGGCTGCGTTTCGGCATCCGTTGTGGTCCTTCTTCTAAGCAGGAGATACAGAATACCTTCGGTAAACGGGGACGGTCAATAGATTTCGAAGTTCATATCCGGAATACCGGATTAATGTCAAAAATAGGAAATATGGGTTGGTGAAAAATGAAGAAAAGAACGATCATACGGACTGCAAAAACACTTCTGACGGGGATCCTTCTTATCGCCCTCATCTCGGATCCGCTGCCGGTTTCGGCCGCGGACTTTTCGGCAGGTAAGGATTTCAATCATGATTCAGATATTGATTCCGGGGATCTTTACACAGAGAATTCCACCGGACAGGAAAACCCGGCGCAAACCGGTGAAAACAACGGAACAGAGACCGGTGTAAGCGCCGAAACAGAAACCGGTGAGGAGATTGAAAAAGTAAGCCTGAAAGAGAAATTCCTTCAGGAAAATGAAGAAGATACCGACAGGGGAACTCTCGATAAAACCGCGGATGTGAGCGGTGATAATACCCGGGATGTGACCGTAGATGAAACCGGTGACATGACCGGTGATAAAAGCGTTGATGAAATCGGAGAAGTGGCCGACAGTGAGTCCGGGGATCCGTCCGATGATGAAACCTGTGGTGTGAGCCGCGATGAAAATTATGATGTGTCCGGTGAAGAAACAAAAGGATTGACCGGCGATGTGACCGGCGATGAAGCCGATACTGATACCGATGAAAAAGCCCCCGATACCAGAACCGTTGCAGACGAAAACGGGAATCTCGCAGAAGGATCTTTATATGATTCGCTTTATCCCGAAGAGATTTCGGAGGACTTTGATAACGCCGCGGATAAGGCGGCGGCTTCCCTGACGAAAGCCGATCCCGACCGGGTTCCGGTTACGGATACACCTTTTACCGTTAAGATCAGATATCATAAGAACGCGCCTAAGAATTCCGCCATCGGAGGGAGGATCCCCTCGAACAGAACGGTCTTTTATCCGAACCATCCAAATCCGGACAACTGGAATTATTCGTCAGAGGATGATTACGGCGGGACCCATCATTTTATCGGCTGGTATGCGGATAAGAAATACACGATTCCGGTGACAAACGTTTATCAGGGGGGATTCACGAAGAATAAGACCCTGAATCTCTATGCCGGATGGGAGGCAAGGACATATCACATTACCTATAAATATTGGGGGACCGGTGATATGATCGATTGTGAAGCCTCTGAACTGCCGACCGAGGGCACCTGCGGGAAGGCTCTTTCGCTTAAGAATGTAAAACCGGCGCTCCCTGCTCCTTACATTTTTAAAAACTGGTATACGGGAACGTCCGAAAAGGCTTCCGATAAGGTCACGAAGATTCCGGCAAAACACTCCGGAGATATCACGCTTTATGCTTATTGTGATTTTGACTACCGGATCGTTCTGCACGGTCAGGACTCCGAACAGATAAGAGTAATCCCGGCGAAGGCCTTCACGTCAAAGAAACTTACTGCTTTTAAAAAGCTGAAGTGGGATAAGGAGGACTGTTTCTTTGCGGGATGGAGTACCGTAGAGCCGGTTCCGGATTCGGATCCCGACACGCTGCCCGCGATCAGATACAAAGACACTTCAAAAGTATCGCTTTCAAAGAGCGGAACACTGTATGCGGACGTTTTGAATTCTTCGACAGACGAAGAAGGCTTCCATACGCTGGACCTCTACGCGGTATATACCGGAAAGGATACACAGCAGAAGGTTGTTTTTGTAAACGGAGAGGAGAAGGTCGAAGCATTTCATGCCATGGGCACCGCCGCCGGAAAGACCTTTTTCAAAGAGAACACGGCAGCGTTCCATGCGCCCAAGGGTTATAGGATCTCAGGGTGGAAGGATACTTTTACCGGAAAAACTCTGACCTCGATCCCGAAGACGGACTATCGTCCGGAGATTACACTGAATGCCGTATATTCCGCGAAAAAGGTACATGTTACATATTATAACAACGCGCCTGCGATAACGGGCACAAAAGCATCGAAAAAGTCAAAAGACCGTTCTTTCGGGTCCGGAAGTGCGTTCCTTAAAAACCCGTTCAAGGTGACGGGATACAGTTTCGCTTATTGGTCACTTGATCCGGAAGGGACGCAAAAGATAGCCCTTTCAGGCAAAAAGTTTCTTTCCGGTGAAGAAAAAGATGCTTTTCACGACGCGGTCGTCCCGGAGATATCATCGAAAAAGCCCATGACGGTGAGCCTTTACGCGAACTGGACCCCGAATACCTATACCTATCTCTATGATGACGACGCCGACGGTACCTTTGATGAGATCATCGAGGATACCTATAACAACCTGCTTACGGACGGCCTGAGGACCCCGGAGCTTCCTCCGAAAAGCAATTTCCTCGGCTGGAAGCTGTATAAGACGGACAAGGACGGGACCGTAAAGTTCAGCAAGGGAAAACCGGTCAGGACCAAAACAGCACTGAAAAAGATCGCGGCGAAAAGCTGTGCGCTCTATGCCGCATTTGAACAGCCGCTCATCGATCATGAGGTAGAGGTGCCCGATGACGCGATCAATGTGCTCGACTACGGGGCGATCCCGAATGACGGAAAAGATGACCGGCAGGCGATCACGAATGCCATTGCTGCTGCTTCCCCCTGTTCGGAAGAGAATCCGAACGCGACGGTTCCGGATGAGGAGATCAAAACCGTCTATATTCCCGCGGGGACCTTTGATATCAAGATAAAACCGAATGCCAGGGGGATCGATCTATACGGAGACGACTGGAATGACAATCCGGAGAATTTCCATCCCTTCCGGTCGAATTATGTAAGGATCCTTATGGAGAACAATACCGTGCTCCTCGCGCATGCCTCCGGGATGGGAAGTACGGATCCCTACAGCCTGTTCTACTTAAGGTTTACCGATCATGTCACGATCGAGGGCGGGATCCTGAACGGAAACCGGTCCGCGATAAAGTCAAGCGGGCTTGAACATATCATCGATGCTTCCGGTGCGAAAAACCTGAATATCAGCTATACCGCAATGATCAATTCCTACGGGGACGGAGTATATCTCGGAGAATCCTACAAACGGCAGCCGGATAATTCGCAGAAGCTGATCCGGGCAGGTTATGTTACCATCGACAATTGCCTTATAAAAAATTCAAGGCGGAACAATATCGCGATCGTCGGCGCGGATAATGTGACGGTCAGCAACTGCACGATCCTTGATGCCGTGGGACTTCAGCCCATGTGCGGGATCGATATCGAGCCGAATCCCGTGAACGGGAAGCGGACGCCCTGCAAGCATATCCTGATCGAGAATACGAGGATTCACGCGAAAAAAACGGGAGACTGGTATAACTATTTCTGCGTTAACATCCTCGGCGGGGCCGGACAGGTATGTGCAAAGGATGTGACTTTCCGCAACTGCAGGTTCGAAGGGGATGTATACATCGGATGCATGGAAAAATCCTCCTTCCATGAAGAGAATGTTACGGTGACCGGAACCTATTACAAAGAGTGGAACTAAACGGAGAATGGCACGGAAGAGGACGCGATACTGCGCATGTAGCTTCCGAAAGCATTAGTCACAGTCAGGCGGGTTGTGAGCCCCGCTTGACTTTTGTTGTATGATTGTATACAATTATACAGTCCGTGCAACAAGCCGGATTCCGGGCGGAAAAGGAAGCCGGACATTGTTCATATGAGAAATGGGAATGTTCTTTTTCCCGGAAAGAAGGAGAGTCATGTCGGATTACGCGGAAGATCTGAAAGAGGAGGAACGGTTCGAAAACCGGCCCGTTACCATGAACCGGCAGAATAATCTGCTGAAGATCGAGGAGCATATGTATATCCTCGATGACGTAAAAAAACCCAATGTGTTCCGGAATATGTTCCCCTATGAAGAGGTGCCGAAGATCCCTTTTAACGACAGGATCGTGCCTCATGATATGCCCGAGAGGATCTGGATCACGGACACCACGTTCCGTGACGGACAGCAGTCGAGAGCACCCTATTCCACGGAACAGATCGTAACGATCTACGATTATCTTCACAGACTCGGCGGACCTAACGGAATGATCCGCGCTTCGGAGTTTTTTCTTTATTCGAAAAAGGATCGTGACGCTGTCGTAAAATGCATGGAACGCGGCTATGACTTTCCCGAGGTGACAAGCTGGATCCGTGCATCGAAAGAAGATTTCAAACTTGTAAAAGCACTCGGAATGAAAGAGACCGGAATTCTGGTTTCCTGCTCCGACTATCACATTTTCCTGAAACTGAAAATGACAAGGCGCGAAGCAATGGAGCATTATCTGTCTGTTGTGAAACAGTGTCTTGATGAGGGCATTGCGGTAAGATGTCATCTTGAGGACATTACAAGGGCGGATATCTACGGATATGTGGTCCCTTTCTGCCTGGAACTGATGAAGCTTCAGGAACAGTACGGGATCCCCGTGAAGATCCGGGCCTGTGACACCATGGGATACGGTGTTAATTATCCCGGCGCCGTGATCCCGCGCTCCGTACAGGGGATCATTTACGCGCTTCATACTCATGCGGGCGTACCTCATGAGAATATCGAATGGCACGGGCATAACGACTTTTACAAAGCGGTGGTAAATTCCACAACGGCATGGATCTACGGTTGCTGCGGCGTGAACGCATCCCTCTTCGGGATCGGAGAGCGCACGGGCAACACCCCTCTCGAAGCCATGGTGTTCGAATACGCACAGTTAAAGGGTGATCTGAACGGAATGGATACCACCGTGATCACGGAACTCGCGGAATACTATGAAAAGGAGATCGGCTATCAGATCCCGCCGAGGACACCTTTTGTCGGAAAGAACTTCAATGTGACGAGAGCCGGCGTACACGCGGACGGGCTTTTAAAGAATGAAGAGATCTATAACATCTTTGATACGGAGAAATTCCTGAAGCGCCCCGTAAGATGTGCGGTTTCAAATACTTCCGGACTCGCCGGGATCGCTCACTGGATGAATTCCTATTATAAACTTCCGGATTCAAAGAAAGTCGATAAGAATTCGGAACTGGTCAAGACAGTCAAGCAATGGGTGGATGCCCAGTACGAGGACGGACGTGTTACCGTGCTTACGGATGAAGAGCTGAGCGTGGTGATCGAAGAGACGGACGAGAAGCTTGGTACCGGTTTTCATTTCAAAGAAATGCGGGAGGCGCGATAGAAGCGGGAACGTAATGAACAGAGCATATGAAACAAACGGTGATACTGCCGGAAATTATTCTCTTCGCGGCAAGGTTTTCCACAGGCTCCGTGAAGACATCCTGAACGGTAAATACAAAGAGAACGAAGAGCTTAAGGAAGTTGCCATAGGGCAGGAGCTTGGCGTTTCAAGAACGCCCGTAAGGGAGGCTTTCCGTCAGCTGGAACTCGAAGGGCTGATCCAGATCATCCCGAACAAGGGGGCTTATGTAACGGGGATCACTCCGAAAGATGTTCATGACATCTATATGATACGTTCGACTCTTGAGGGAATGTGCGCGCGCCTTGCGACGGAGCATATCACGCCGGAACAGCTTGAAGAACTTGAAGAAAACGTGTATCTTGCTTCTTTTCATGCGGACAAGGGGCATATGGAACAGATGGCGGAACTGGACAACCGCTTCCATCATATCCTATATGCTTCCTGCGATTCCAAGATGCTTGAAAATCTTCTGGAGGATTTTCATCAGTATGTGATCAGGATCCGCAGACAGACGCTCTCCACGAGCCGCGGAAAGAAGTCCAATGAAGAACACCGGAAGATCATGGAAGCGATCAAGGCGCATGATGCCGACGCGGCGGAAAGACTCGCGAACCGGCATATCATCAACGCCTATGAGAATATCGTACATATGACGGAAAAAGAAGAAAACGAAGAAAACGCAGAAAACGAATGATCCCGTGATCATAAATGAAACAGTATATTAAAAACCGTACGGAAAGGCAGGAATAATGGAAAAAATCCAAATGACAACACCCCTTGTGGAGATGGACGGAGATGAGATGACGAGGATCCTCTGGCAGATGATCAAGGACGAACTGATCACCCCTTACGTGGATCTGAAAACGGAATATTATGACCTCGGCCTTAAGAACCGAAACGATTCCGATGATCAGGTGACCGTGGATTCCGCGAATGCCACCCTGAAATACGGAGTGGCCGTAAAATGCGCGACGATCACGCCGAATCAGGCGCGTATGAGCGAATATGACCTCAAAGAGATGTGGAAAAGCCCCAACGGGACGATCCGCGCGATCCTTGACGGTACCGTATTTCGGGCGCCGATCCTTGTAAAGGGCATCGTTCCTTATGTAAAGAACTGGACCAAACCGATCACCATCGCCCGTCATGCCTATGGCGATGTCTATAAGAACGTGGAGATCAAGGTTCCGGGACCCGGCAAGGCTGAGCTGGTATTTACCGGTGCGGACGGAAAAGAGATCCGTGAGACGATCCATGAATTCGACGGAGAAGGGATCCTTCAGGGCATTCACAATACAAAGGCCTCCATTTCCTCCTTCGCGCGTGCATGCTTCCAGTACGCGACGGATACGAAGCAGGATCTCTGGTTTTCGACGAAGGACACGATCTCAAAGAAATATGATCATACCTTCAAGGATATCTTCCAGGAGATCTATGAGAACGAGTACAAAGAGAAGTTCGAAAAGCTCGGGATCGAGTATTTCTATACGCTGATCGATGATGCTGTGGCGCGGGTGATCCGCTCGGAAGGCGGCTTCATCTGGGCCTGCAAGAATTATGACGGGGATGTCATGTCCGACATGGTGGCGACTGCCTACGGGGATCTTTCCATGATGACCTCCGTTCTGGTATCTCCGAAGGGCGTGTATGAGTATGAAGCGGCGCACGGAACCGTACAGCGGCATTATTACAAGCATCTGAAAGGGGAAGAGACTTCGACGAATTCCATCGCGACGATCTTCGCCTGGACCGGAGCGTTGAAAAAAAGAGGAGAGCTCGACGGGAATGCCGCGTTGACCGATTTTGCCTCGAAGCTTGAAAAGGCCTGTATCAAGACCGTGGAAGACGGAAAAATGACGAAGTCCTTATCCCTGATCTCCACCTGCAAGGATCCCGTGATCCTGAACAGTCAGGATTTCATCAAAGCGATCCGTGAAACGCTGGATACGCTGCTCTAAAGGAAACTACAGGGTCCGCGTCAGTATATCGATATCCTTACGCCAGCGTTTCCCATAGTTCATAGAGCCTTTCAAGTTCTTCATTATTCGCATTGATCCTTGCGGATAATTCCTGAAGTCTGACCGAATTCGAAACATTGACCGGAAGAGTCATTTCGCTTTCGGTCTTTTTGTTTTCTTCTTCAAGGTACGAGATCCGCTCCTCGCACTTTCGAAGATCGTTTTCCCGTTTGCGCTTGATTGCGGCAGCTTCTTTCTGGGCCTTGTAATCGAGGGCTCCGACGGATTCCCTTGCGCTGCCGGCCCCTCCTGAGATCTGACCGGATGAGTTTCCGGATCCTGTGCTCCCCGGGATAGAAGAAACGGAAGATCCGCCAGGAGCAGCGCCGGAATGAGCCTGATCGGGGCTTCCTTTAAGGAGAGCCTTTTTTTCCGCATAATAATCATAATCGCCGAGATATTCCGTCAGCCGATTCCCGGAAAGCTCAAGGATCCTGGATGCGGTACGGTTGATGAAATACCGGTCATGGGATACATAGAGGACGGTTCCCTCATATGCATTGATCGCGTCTTCGAGGATCTCCCGCGAGGTGATATCAAGATGGTTTGTCGGCTCATCGAGGAAGAGGAGATTCGCGCGGGAGAGCATGAGCTTAGCCAGGGAGACGCGTCCTTTTTCTCCGCCGGATAACGATGAGATCTTCTTAAAGACATCATCGCCGGTAAAAAGAAAGGCGGCAAGGGTATTTCGGACGGCGGTATTATCCATATCGGGATGCTCATCCTGCAATTCCTCGAAGAGAGTCTTATCTTCATGGAGCACATGATGCTCCTGATCATAATAGGCGGAATCGACATTCGTTCCGAGGCGGATCTCACCGGAATCCGGAGAAAGAAGCCCGTTCAGGATCTTCATGATCGTCGTTTTCCCGGTTCCGTTATCGCCGATGAGGGCGACGTGTTCTCCGCGCTTCAGTTCAAAGGAGAGATCCTCGAACAGCGAAAGGCTGTCAAACCGCTTGGAAAGCTCCGTAACGGAAATCACATCATTCCCCGAAGTGACTTTCGGCATCAGGGAAAGATTCATCGCATCATTGAGTTCCGCGGGCTTTTCGAGCCGTTCGATCTTATTCAGCTTCTTGACACGGGATTCGGCGCGCTTTATCGATTTTTCACGGTTGAATTCACGGAGCTTCTTAATGACCGCTTCTTCATGCTCGATGACGGCCTGCTGCTTATACCAGGCATTCATACGCTCGATCCGGAGCGCTTCCTTTTTTAACGCGTAATCGGAATAGTTCCCCTGAAATACGGTAGAACGCGTATTTTCGATCTCGATCACTTTGTTCGCGACCTTATCAAGAAAGTAACGGTCATGGGAGACGACCAGAACGGCGCCCCGGTAATTGATCAGCATGTTTTCAAGGAACGCGGTCGCGTTAAGATCAAGGTGGTTCGTCGGCTCATCAAGGATAATGAGATCCGGCTTTGTGATAAGGAGCCTGGTCAGGGCTACACGGGTCTTCTGACCGCCTGAGAGCGTAGAGATGCTTCGTTTCATTTCTTCCTCATCAAAGCCGAGTCCCTTAAGAGTTCCGATGATCTCGCTACGGAACGAATGACCGCCAAGAAGATCAAAGGAGTGGGAGAGTTTTTCATAATCCTCCATGAGCTTCGTCAGGGCGTCATCGGACCTTAAGGCCATTTCCTGCTCCATATCGCGCAGACGTTCTTCCATCGAAACCAGATCGCTGCGGGCGGAGAGGAGTTCTTCGTAGATCGTGTTCTCGCTGTCGACCGTTTCCTCCTGCGACAGATATCCGATCGTTTTCCCGCTCGACAGAACGCTCTGTCCGCTGTCGGATTCGAGCGCACCTGTGATGATGCGAAGAAGCGTCGTTTTTCCGGCGCCGTTTATCCCGATCAGGGCGCATTTGTCATGATCCTCGATATGAAACGAGATCTCTTTCAGGATCGTAATATCGTTAAACTGTTTTGAGATATTTTGAACGGAGAGTATCATTTTCCTATCCAAGCTTCTGAAGTACGTGATGCAAACATCTTATCAAATATAACAGAAAAACGCCCGGAGGAAAACCCTCCGGGCATTTGAGTAACCTTCAATCCTGCGATCACCTGATCTTGAATTTGATCACAGCAGTTCCTGCGTAAGCGCCCGTTCCTCGAACCGTCACCTGTGCGGTTCCTTTCTTTATGTTGTTTTTGTAGCCAACGATCTCATAGCAGTAGGGCGCGATCGAAGCTTCGAGGTTCGTCACTTCGATCACCGTCTTTCCCGGAGTAACTGCCTTACCGGTAAATGTCTGATCCGCGATCTTGAACTTCAGGGATTTGATGTTCTTTGCGGTAACGACATATTCGCCGGTAAGAATCCCGCTGTAGGCGCTCTTCCCGGTTACTTGGGCCCGGATCACGCAGCCCGCGGGGATGATGTCTTTTTTATTGATCTCGGTTCCCGCTTCGCGGAAATTGACGACGGAATTCTTCTTTACCTTCTGTTTCACGATCGTATCATTCGCATAATAGTACTTCACGGTCTTTTCATAATCCGTTCCGGCTTTTAATGTGTTCCCGTAGGAATCGACCACGGTTACTTTCTGCGAGTACTTATTCGCCTTGTTCGCGCCTGCCACATTGCTGACCTTCAGTGTGAAATCATCCTGATTGAAATCAACGGGCTCGATCGTAAAGGTCCGGTCATTGAAGGAATTCGAATAATTACCGATACCGGTCACGGAGATCGTCGGAGGACCGGTCTTTTTCCTCTTATTTACTTTCGCATCACGATCGCCGGGCTTTTTGTTGTAGGAGAGTTTCACTTTGTAATCCCTGCCTTCAACGAGTTCTTCCAATCCGTCGCTCAGCTTGATCTTAGGCTTTACACCGCTCTTCACATAGGAATATGTGAACAGAGGGTTTGATTCGGCGTCCCATTCAACCCATTCGCCTTCATAATAATTATAAATCATGACACTGCTTTCACGGAGATTGACCGGTCTAATGGTAAACGTCTTCGTAACCGTACCCGTATAGTTATTTTTCCCGATGATCGTCATGGTCACTTTTCCGGCATTCGTATTACCGTTCTTGCCGTATCTTACCGTAAAGTCCTTTCCAAGGGTCAGTTCGACTTTCTCCGTTTTGCTCTTTTTGAATTCCACTTTGTATTCGGGATCGATCGAAGAGCCGTTATATATAAAGCCTTCCGCCGGAGTGTTGATCGTGATCACCGTGTTCTTTGAGCTTAACTTCGTCGGCTTCCCGATATTCTTCCTTTCTTTTACAAGCTCAACAGCTTCCTTCAGGCGGAAAGAGCCCCTATAATTACCCGACATGGTTAATTCTACATCATAGAGACCGACCTCGGTGATCTCGTCAACGAACGGAGTGGTGTCCGATACATCGGAAGGGCGATATTTAAGCGTATAGTCCGTGCCGGCTTTCAGTGCGCATCCGGCATCGCTTAACTTAAGCTGGGGCTTTTTATCCTTTCCCGCGATCGCATATACCTTTGTATATGAGACATCGTTCGGATCCGGAGCAGATGACTGATAGATCGAGAAATAGAACTTATCGGAAGTCCCGGAATAAGCTCCTTTCAGATTAACTTTGAAATAGGCCTGTTTATCCTCAACTTCACAGGCATTCGTGTTATTCGAATAGGAAAGAGTGTAATCCTTTCCTTCCGTAAGAAGGGTAGTCCCGAAGAAGACTTTGGGATTCAATAACTTATGGGGCTTTCCGTTATAGTAAAGCCCGGTTTCGGCAAGATCGACATTCGGAACCCAGACACCTGCGGGGACATTCGTGATTTCGTAGTTAAACTGTTCTCTGTAATCATAGGCATCGCCCCATTCTTTTACCTTAAAGATTTGAATTCTTTCATCGCTTATCTTGTGGGTGCGGTTTACCGCGACCGCATGGATCCAGTGAGTGCCGTCCGTAAAATCACCGGCGGGGATCGGTTCGAGATATTCCGAAACGGAATAACTGTTCGTCACATACCGACCATATTCAGAGCTCCAATATATCGTATTTTCCAGCTCATTTTTATGAATTAAGGTATCCGAAGCGATCAGATAGAAGATCTGCGCATCCGGGAGCTCCGAGCTGATCGTGATCCGATCATCCGCCTTGAGATCGGATCCGGTACCCTTTATGACAGGTTTTTCCGCCTTCGGCTTATTTATGATCTTCACCTGAATCGTGGAAGTTGCGGCTCCGGCCGAGAATGTGATCTCGGAAGTGCCGACCGCCTTTTTAAGGTGCAGAAATACACCCTGCCTCCCATTTAGTTCCTCACCGAACAGCTCGACGGTTACCACAGTTTCATTTGAGGAAACGACTTTCGATGCGGTTTCGATATGGTTTTTCGGAGAGATGTTATAGATCAGGCCGATATCGATCCCTTCTTCCTCATCAATATCCTCATAGTAACGCAGGAAGCCGGATTCGGAACAGGATACGGAAGACACGGTCTTTGCGTTGAAGACCATCTTGGTATACCAGTTATGCGGATCCTTCTTCATTTCCTTATAGGAAGCCTTGGTGGACCCGTTTCCCTTGAGATTGAGAAATTTCTTTTCCGAACCGGGATAATAGATATGTTCCAGATCATCATAACTGGAATTGGTCGGGAAAGAATAGTTGAGTTCCTTCAGGGTCGAAGGAAGAATGATCGTCCGGATCCTTCCATGCTCATTAACGATATTTGATCCGATCGAAACGATCCCCTCCGGGAAAGCGATGCTCATAAGATTCACAATCCGGAACGCGCTGTCTCCGATCTTACCGTTCTTGAACTTCGGAAGATCGATGCTTGCGATAGCGGTCTGCTCAAATGCGCTGTTACCGATCTTTGTCAGAGTATTGTCATGGAAGATCACGTTTTTCAGCTTATCCTGGTAACGGAAAGCGTTGTCACCGATCTCGGTCACGCTGGAGGGAATATCGACCGTCGTAACGGCAGCACCCGTACTGGTAGTTAAGTGAAGCACGTCATTCGGAATCTTCTTGATCCCTTCCTCGAAGGAAACGGTAGCAAGCGAGGTGCAATCTTTAAAGACATCGGTATCCGTTTCCTTCAGGGATTTCGGAAGCGTGATCTCCTGAAGCGAACTTAAGCCGTCGAAAGTATATGCGCTGATAAACGTCAGATTCTTCGAAAAACGGATATTCTTTACACCGCTGAGCCCGGTGAAGACACCGCCGTTCGGATTACGGAGCTCGTATATGCTGTCATCGAGAATGATATCGGTGATCGTTTCTTCAAAATCTTTTTCGTAAGGCTCCGTGTTAAGATAATCCCTGACGGAGTGATCCGAGCTTACGTAATTCTTTCCGTTGTAAGTACCTCATATATAAATGGCTCTTCGGTTTTCGCCGGAAAGCTTATAGGTCCAGACGCGGCCGTATACGGTGTTTCCGAGCTCAAAGTTATAATCGGAATTGCTGCCGTAGACCGTGATCGCGCTCGCGCCGTCCGGAAGAAGATCCGCGGTAAGCTCTTTTACTTCCACATCGACGCCGAGCGCATCTTCCGAAAAGGATTCTTCCACGGAAGGGGTTTCTTCCGCGATCATTTCATCCCCGGCATCCGCATCATCCGATATTTCCTCATCGACCGCGGAAAACGACTCGTCCGTTTCTGAAGATGTGACCACATCTTCGGAAAGTTCATCCGAGGCAGGGACTTCATCGGATCCTTCGGTAAGAGATTCCGTTTCTTCCGTTACGGGATCGTCCGCTTCATTCCCGGAAAGAGGATCGACATCTTCAAGATCATCGCCGGGAACCGGATTTGCAGTTTCACCGGGTTCTTCGTTAAGGCTGTCCTCTGCAAGGATATCTTCCGCGAGCACTTCCTCCGCATCCTCATAATCCGCGCCAAGATCCGCGGCATAAGCTGCCGAAGAAAGCGGAGAGATGAGAGCGAGTGCAAAAGCCAGAAGAACGCTAAGAATCATTCTTGACATTTTTCGTTTCATAATCGTTTCCTTTCTGAAAAGAATATGTATCTGATGATACAAAAAACACCGTTTTTGTCATCGGTCGGCGATCAAAAAAAGATGACATTTTCGCCATGGGAGGCTATAATATACAAGTACGTGTGAAAGGTAAAAACACGATCGATGAAGGGAGTATTATGAAACGATACGGCGGATATCGCCTGTAATACGGAGGAAATGATGAAAAAAGAAACCGGTATGATCAAAAAGTTCGTGCTCACCGCGGCGATCGGAGCATTTTCACTTATGATGCTTACCGCCTGCGGGGCGAAGGAGCCGGACGGGTATTATACGCTGGAATCCGTGATCGAGGACGGAGAAGAAGTGGACGAAGACGATTTTGATGATGACGGATTTGACAACAGCTACGCGGTATTCGAGGACGGAAAAGGCTATCTTGTACTGCTTAATACCCCCGAAGATGTGAAATATAATGCCGAGAAAGGGACTCTCAGTTCGGATTTCGGTAAGTTCGCGGCATCCCTTAAAGGGAAAAAGCTTACGATCGCGGACGGAAAGACCATAATGGTATTTACAAAGAGCAAGGAGGATGCTCCGAAAAAGCCCGGATATCCCGTGATCGCCGCTGCGGATGACCTGCCTGATGCCGGGGTCGATGAACCCTGGGATTCGGGTGCCGGCGCGACCGAAGCAATGCCGGATTATTATGATATACTGGATCGTCTCCGTGAAGAGCAGCCGGACATCGACTGGGATAACTTTGACTGGGAAAGCTATGACTGGGCAAAGGATCCTTATGATCTTACGGAATATTTCACCCAGGAGTATCAGAACTATACGGAAAGCGAGACGGCGACAGAGCCTGCTGCGGAACCGGCGGCCGGGGCGGATCCCCTTCTTGATTTCTGGAATGATTACTGGTTCGGATGGATCAAGATCGAAGGGATGACGGACGAATGGAGAAAGTATGACGATGAAAAATTCCCGGTACTCGGGAGGTCTGCCCTCAACGAAGACGGAAGCGGCTATATCTATCTTTGGGACAATGAATCGATGGTCGCGGAAGTGCAATGCTCCAATAACGGCTACGGCTTAAGCGAAGCAGGTACGATGGTATCCGAGAGCGGCCAGATTTTCAGCAAGCCGGCCGCGCATGCGGACTGGTCGGTGGATCCCGGGATCTATGATCTTGACAACTATGTCCGTATCGACGGACGCTTCTATGACGATAATGATGACCTGCAGTTCTTCTATGAAGTGCATCTGGTAAGATGGGGAGAGAGCTGGGATCATCTGGATGCGGAGCTTCTGCCTGCCGAAAAATACTATGAATGGTATCAGGAACAGATAGACAAGGGGGTTACAACTCCCACGTTCCTTCCGGAAGAATAAGAGAGTTTCTTTCCCGGGGATGATGATTTGGAGGAATTAACGATGTCGATCGAAGTAAAAGGTATAAATAATGAATTTGATATGGAAAACGGCGGAGAACCGGACCCCATTGTAGGGACCTATACGATTCCCGGACTGGGGATCCCCGGTGAAGTCCCCGGTGCGGCGAAACCCGCTGCTCAGACTGCACCTGCGTCTGCACCCCAGATAAGCGCACAGCCGGTACCCCAGGCAGCGCCTCAGATGGACATGCAGCCGGCGCCTCAGCCGGCACCTGCACCCCAGGCAGCGCCTCAGACGACTGCGCAGCAATCACCCCAGGCAGCGCCTCAGACGACCGCACAGCCGGCACCCCAGGCATCGCCTCAGATGAGCGCGCACCCGGCACCCCGGGCAGCGACTCAGATGACCGCGCAGCCGGTACCCCAGGCAGCGCCTCAGAATTCGTATGTACCTCAGGGACAGCCGGCATACGCACCACAGAATCAGAAAGGAAAGAGCAAACTTCCCATGATCCTTGCCATCGCCGGCGGCGGGCTCCTGATCCTTCTTGCGGCGATCTTCGGGATCCGCGCCATCGTATCGGGTGTTTCCGCATCAAAGATCGAGGGAGAGGGTACCGCTCTTTCGGATATGCTGGAGCAGGCAAGATACAATCGCGAACATACAACAGGCGAGACCACAGACGAAAAACCGGATCGGAATACCAATGAAAACGGCGGAAATTTCTTCAGCCTCTTTGGCGCGGGTTATGCCGCTCCGGCGGCCGATGTGCCGGCAGCTGAAGAAAGCACTGAAGAAGAATACCCGGAAGAAGAGTACGACGGGGAAGAAGAATAAGGTAACTGCGGCGATCAGCCGAGGATATAGCATTATTTAAACAAAAGGAGGGTAAGTTATGCAGTATCAAATTGAAGGCGGAAGCCTGCCTTGTCTCGTGATCTCGCTGAATCCGGGTGAAAAACTCATCAGTGAAGTAGGCGGAAGGACCTGGAGCAAAGGTGAAATTGAGACGGAGACCACTTCAAACGGCGGTGCGGGTAAAGCTCTCGGAAGACTTCTTACGGGAGAAAGCCTCTTTATGAGCACCTATACGGCTCAGGGACCTGCGGAGATCGTATTCACGTCCTCTTTCCCCGGAAGGATCGTTGCCATGGAACTCCAGGCAGGACAAAGCGTGATCGCTCAGAAATCCGCGTTCCTTTGTGCTTCCTATGGTGTTCAGCTCAGCGCCTATGTAAACAAGAGTGCCAAGACCGGCTTCCTTGGCGGAGAAGGTTTTATCATGCAGAAGATCACCGGTCCCGGACTTGCGTTCTTTGAGATTGACGGATACTGCAAGGAATATGATCTGCAGGCCGGCGAGAGGGTCGTATGCGACACCGGCGTAATGGCTCTTATGGATGAGACCTGTTCCATGGAAGTTCAGACCGTAAAGGGTCTCAAGAACAAGCTTCTCGGCGGAGAAGGCATTTTTGACACGGTTCTCGTAGGTCCCGGTAAAGTTTATCTGCAGACCATGACGGTATCGAAACTCGCATCTCTGCTCATCCCGTATCTGCCGCTGAAGAAGTAGTTTTCACCGGGAGGCGTTAAGATCATGGATGATAACGGAGCGAAAAAGAAAAAATCCCCGTTAAGGGCATTATGGGCCCTGCTGATCATTCCGGCAACAGTGCTTATCGATTATCTTCTGGTGATCGTTGGCGCAATCATCGATGTCAGCATATATGAACCCAAAGAGGGGATGGTCGGTTCCCCGGTCCCGTTTTTTTCGGTTATCTTCATTTTGATCGCCATAGTCTTCAGCATCATCGCCCTGATCGTAATGATCGTTCTGATCATCACACTTGCGGTCGGAGCGAAGAAAGAAAAAGAATACCCTTATGAATAGAAACATCTTTCGTTCTTAAGGCAGGGAAATTCCTGAGGAGGCTGCATCTGCGGCCTTCTCTATTTTATTTTTCCATAAAAATTTATCTCTCTTTTTGTGCAGTTTTTCCTATACGATTCGTTGACAAAACGGTTTCTCACTGATATTATTAACAATATAAATACTTGTATACAAGTAGACGAGTTATAAAATACGAAAATGATTATCACGGATAAACTTGCGGGGGAGACCGCCAGAGATTACGCCCTCCGCATACTGACAGACAATATCAGATCTTTGGGACTTGAACCGGGAACCGCTATCAGCGAAAACGAACTCGCCATGGAACTCGGCCTTTCCCGTACACCGGTGAGAGAGGCGATCATTGAGCTTTCCAAGATCCAGATCATCGAAACCTATCCCCAGAGAGGGAATTTCGTGGCTCTGATCGATCCGGATCTCGTTGAGGAAACAAGATTCTTAAGAAGGATCCTGGATATCGCGGTGATCGAAGAAGCCTGTGACCTTGCAGATGAAGAGGATCTCGCCGAGATGTCGGAGAACATCGAGCTTCAGGAATTCTATCTCGGAAAGCAGATGGCCGATAAGATATATCCTCTTGACAACGCCTTTCATAAACTTATCTACAGGGCTGCGGCAAAAGAACTGATCTTTAATATGCGATCCACCGTAATGCTTCATTTTGACCGGGTGCGCACTCTTTCCGTTGAAGCGGTAAAGGATATGAAGATCGTAAAGGATCACCGGGAGATGTACGAAGCGATCCGGAATAAGGATAAAGAATGGGGCGCTGAACTCGTTGTAAAGCATATGAACCGTTATAACGTGGATCAGCAGCTGATCAGGGATCAGTATCCCCAGTATTTCAAATAAAGGAGAGGGATCCATGAGCGAAGTGAAGGCAAAGTCCCGCGGGAATAAAGAAGTGGTGACGAAGAAACCGTTCAATATGTCTTACATCCGAAGATACTGGCAGCTGTATGCGCTTCTTGTACTGCCGGTCGTTTATCTTATCATGTTCAAGTATGTGCCGATGTGGTACGTTCTCATCGCTTTCAAGAAATACAGTATCGTACAGAAGATCTGGGAGATGCCCTGGGCCAAGAACCACGGCTTCGAGTATTTCATAAAGGCCTTCAAGACTCCTGATTTCCGTACTTCATTAAAGAATACGATCTGGCTGAATCTTCTGGATCTGGTGGTCGGATTTCCGGTTCCCATCATATTTGCCCTGATCCTGAACGAACTTCGTTTCAAGTTTTTCAAAAAGACGGTACAGACCATCGCCTATATGCCGCATTTCCTTTCCTGGGTCATCATATACGGACTGGCAATTCAGGTATTCGCTCCGACAACGGGTCTTATCAATATCCTTGTACAGAACCTCGGCTTTGAGCCGATCCCCTTCCTGAACGAAGGTCATCACTGGGTTCGAACCTATATCGGCCTCGGAATCTGGCAGTCCTTCGGCTGGAATTCCATTATCTATCTGGCCGCCATCGCCGGGATCTCGCCGGAACTTTATGAAGCGGCATCCGTGGACGGGGCCGGAAGATTCTCCAAGATGTGGCACATTACGCTGCCCGGCATCAAGCCGACGATCATCGTTCTCCTCATCATGGCACTAGGAAATATTATCGGGTCCGGTTTCGACCGTCCCTTCGCTTTGCAGAACAATCTGGTAATGAAAAACGCGGAAGTGATCGCAACCTATGTGTACAAGGCCGGTATCAAAGGCTCCCAGTTCTCGCTGACCACAGCGGTGGGACTGTTCCAGTCGGTAGTCGGCGTGATCTTCCTGCTTCTTGCGAACTGGCTCGCCAGGAAGTTCGGCGAACGCGGACTCTGGTAAGGAGGGTTTTATCATGGAAGAGAACAGAATGATACATTCCTTTAGATCGAAGGTAGGTGACTGGGTATTCGTTATCATATGCGTGATCATCAGTCTGATCTGCCTGCTCCCGATGGTAAACCTTCTTGCAAGATCACTTTCCGGAGTTGATTATCTGGTAAAGCATGAAGTTTATCTCTGGCCGAAGGGCTGGAATCTGGAAGCTTATAAAACGGTCCTTGATGATGCGAAGTATATCAGAGCCTTCGTCTGGACGGCAGTGCTTACCGTGATCTGCACGATCCTTTCCCTCTTTATGACGACGATCTGTGCCTATCCACTGATCTTTCCCCATTTAAAGGGCAGAGGCTTTGTGAACATCCTGATCACCATTACGATGTTCTTTAACGCGGGTACCATCCCGAACTATCTTCTGATGAAGGACTACGGTCTTCTTGAAAACCCGCTGGTACTCATCGTGCCGGGATGCTTAAGTGTTTACAACATGATCATCATGCGCAGCTTCTTTTACGGGATCCCGGATTCCTTAAGAGAGTCCGCGGAGATCGACGGGGCTTCCTTCTTCCGGATCCTCGCTTCGATTTATGTACCGCTTTCCAAGCCGGTAATGGCGACTCTTGCGCTTTTCTACGCAGTCGGCCGCTGGAACGGATATTATGATGCGCTGATGTACATTAAAAAGAAAAAGGAGCTTTATCCCCTCCAGTTGCTTCTTTACAACATTCTGAACAATATCAATCAGGTAGAGGTGGCGACGCAGGAAGGCTTCTCGCAGCCGGGGCTTTCGGAATCGCTGAAGGCGGCGATCGTAATGTTCTCAACGATCCCGATCCTGTGTATCTATCCTTTCCTGCAGAAATACTTCATCCACGGCGTAACTCTTGGTGCCGTAAAAGAGTGATTCGTTAATGAAGATCACAACGATCTTTATGTTATAGCATCTTCATGAAGGGAGGCTTAGTAATGAAGAAAAAAGTTCTATCTCTGATCCTTGCATCCGCTATGGTTATTTCCCTTGCGGCATGCGGAAGCTCCTCCAATGACAGTTCGGCTGCAACTGCTCCCGACACGAGCTCAACGGAGACGACAACAGCTGCGGACACCACATCGACCGATACGGCGTCCACAGACACGGCTGCAGATACTGCTACGGAAGAAGAGGCAGCACCCGCATCCGAACTTACCGACGGCAAATTTGCCGAGACCAGACACATCACGGTTGAGGTTTATGACCGTGGCAACGACAACGGATCCGATCCTACCAACAATATGTACACCGAGTTCATCAAGAAGGGTATGATGGATCAGCACAACGTGGAAGTTGAATTCGTAGCGGTACCCCGCTGGACGGAAGTTGATGACATCAACAACCTCCTTGCGGCAGGCGATGCTCCCGACATCTGCGTGACCTACAGCTATCCTACGGTTCTTTCCTATGCTCAGATGGGCGGTATCATCGACCTGAAGGACTATGTGGAAGAGTACAAGGCTGACACCCAGAACCTCTGGAACTGGCTGGGCGATACCAATATGCTCTGGGATAAGGATCCCAAGACCGGTTCCCTCTGGGCAATCGAAGGAAAGAGAGCCGAGCAGGAGAGGATCGTTACCTTCGTACGTCAGGACTGGCTTGATACTTTAGGGCTCAAGACTCCTACCACGAGACAGGAATTCGAAGATATGCTCATCGCGTTCCGTGACAATGCGGACACCCTGCTTGGCAAGGATGCTTCCAAGATGGTTCCTTTCTCAGTAAGCAAGGATATCGGCTGGAGAACCGCGAACCTGCTTGCTTCCTTCCTTGACCCCAATATCTCCGACAGAGAATTCTACATCAACGGTTTCGATGACAGACTTGTGACCCAGACCTCCACGAAGGAAGCCGTAAGACTTCTCAACAAGTGGTACAACGACGGCCTTATAAGAAAAGATTTCGCGATCTATGATGATGATACGGCTGAAGACGATATGATCAAGTCCGGTTATGTAGGTGCTTTCATGCACAACTGGGATATGCCTTTCCGTAACGGTGAGGACAGCTACAACTCAAACCTTCGTCGTCTGGTAGGCGAAAATGCGAAGTTTGTTGCGATCGATCCTTTCGAGAACGCGGCAGGCAAGCATGCGAAGTTCCTTTACAGCTCCGCAGGCGACAGAAAGATCTTCTTCCCGACCACGAATGATGAAGTTCTTGCTTCCTTCCTGTATCTTGATTTCATCAGCGATCCTGCCACGATCAAGTATCTGCAGGCCGGTGATGAAGGCGTAACGCATGAGGTCCTTGACAGCGGCGCGATCCAGATCATCGCTGCGGAAGGCGACGCGATCCAGAATTCCGGAAAGAACATCGACTACACCATCACCTGCAACGGCACCTACTTCGGTGATACCGCTCTTGCGGATCTCTCCAGAGCTTACGGTTATGCCGATCAGGATCCCGAGCTTGTAAGCCAGGCTGATAAGATCTCCCTTACGGACGGTATTGCTCCGATCAATGTAAACGTTGGTGAGATCAGCGCGGAAGCCGGTGTCGGCGATACCCTCTCTTCCAAGAGAGATCAGATCTATGACAACGCGGTAGTTGCTCCCGTAGCTGACTTTGATTCCACCTGGGACAGCTTTATGGATGATTACCTTTCGTCCGGCGGACAGGACATCATGGATGAGCGTGCGGCGAAGTGGGAAGAGTACTTCGGCGATGCGGATATGCTTCCGTAATGATGTTCCCTTGCCTTTAACTCAGGCTTAATGTATGATGGGCCGGGGAGAATAATTTTCTCCCCGGTCATTTTACAAACCCCCGACGCGCGAAAGGACTCTGGAGGAATGGAAAGAAAAACTCTCTTTAACGATCAATGGAAAATGAAGCTTCTGGAGTACAAAGAAGAGAATCTTTGTCTTCCCGAAGAGCCATTTGACGGCTTTGAGCCCGTTACCGTTCCAAATGATGCGCTGATCGGCAATTCGTATGAACTCTACAGGGACTGCATCCTCTGGTATATGAGGCCCCTTTCTTTTACCCCGGATCCGGATAAGCGGTATTTCCTTTATTTTGAAGGCGTATATATGGATTCTTCCGTTTATGTGAACGGCAAAAAAGCGGGAGACTGGGCCTACGGATACACTTCCTTTTCCTTTGAGATCACGGATCTTGTAAGTAAGCCCGATGACAGGATCTTTGTCGGGATACGCCATAAATCTCCGAATACCCGCTGGTACGGCGGCCCCGGGATCAATCGTAACGTATTTCTTTATGAAGTCCCGAAAACCTTTATAGCCCTCGATTCCCTTTATATCCACACAGATAAGCCGGATAACGAATATCAGGTCAGGGTTTCCTTTGAGGTCGATTCTTCGGAAAAAGAAACCGGTGATCTGGAGTCGGTATATGAGATCCTTGATCCCGAAGGGGAGTCTGTTTATCTTTCCCCCAGAATTCCTGTTTATACGGACGGTCCGGGGGTCATGATGATCATGGGGCTTAAGGATGTTTCCGAATGGAGCCCGAAGAGCCCGGTTCTCTACAGGATGAGGATCGCCTTATATGAAAACGGGGTACTTACCGATAAAACGGAAAGCACCTTCGGCTTCCGCACCGTTTTATTCACAACGGACCGCGGCTTTTTCCTGAACGGAGAGCATATCAAGCTTAAAGGAGTATGTCTTCATACCGACGGCGGCTGCATCGGGATGGCATTTCATCGTGATATGGCGAAAAAGCAGCTTCTCCTTATGAAGGAAATGGGAGCGAACGCGATCCGGTTTGCGCACAATCCGCCTGCTCCGGAGTTTCTTGATCTTTGCGATGAATACGGAATGCTGGTCATGGATGAAGCTTTTGACTGCTGGCGAACTTCCAAAACGGAATTCGACTATGCGCGTTTCTTTGATGAGTGGCACGAAAAGGATATGGAATCCTTCGTGAAGAGGGACAGGAATCATCCCTGTGTCATCATGTGGAGTATCGGAAACGAGATCTATGATACCCATAAGGATGCAGAGGAAGGTGCAAAGACCACCGCGAAACTTATGGAACTGGTATACCGCTTTGATCCTTCGAACAATGCTTATCCCACTCTCTGTTCCAATTATATGAGCTGGGAAAATACGCAGCGGTCTGCCGATGTGATCAAACTGATCGGATACAATTATACGGAAAGACTATACGAGGAGCATCACCGGGCGCATCCTGACTGGATCATCTTCGGATCGGAAACCTGCTCATGCGTTCAGAGCCGAGGCATCTATCATTTTCCGCTTTCGAAACCGATGCTCTGTGATGCGGATGAACAGTGTTCCTCCCTGGGTAACAGCACAACGAGCTGGGGTGCTCCGGATCATGATTTCTGCATTTCCACGGAACGTGATACTGATTTTTCTCTCGGACAGTTCCTCTGGGCCGGGATCGACTATCTCGGAGAGCCCACACCCTATCATACGAAGAATTCCTATCTCGGGATCTGCGATACGGCGCTTTTCCCGAAAGATGCCTATTATCTCTATCAGGCGGAATGGGCGGATCCGGTAAAACCCGTGATCCATCTGCTTCCGTACTGGGATTTTAACGAAGGACAGATGATCGATGTCCGGATCTCGTCGAACGCCGGAATGACGGAACTCTTCCTTAACGGAAGATCTTGCGGGAAAAAGACGATCGATCACAGCCACGGAAGATCATTCTATGCGGATTACAGGATCCCTTATGAAAAAGGAGAACTGAAGGCCGTATCATACGATAAAAACGGGGAAGTCCTCCTGGAAACAAAAGAATCATCCTTCGGTGAAGTAAAGACATTGCTTCTTATCAAAGACGGTATGACTTCGAAAGAAGGAACCCCTGTACTTGAATGGGAATCCGAAAAAGGCGCGGATCATCTTTATTTTGTAGAGATCAACGGTCTTGATGAATACGGCCGGGAAGTAAGGAATGCGAACAGAAGAGTACACGTGCGCGTAACCGGCGCCGGATACCTTTACGGTATTGATAACGGTGACAGTACGGATTATGATTCCTTTAAGGGGACTTCCAAAAGAATGTTCGGAGGAAAGCTCCTTGCGGTGATCCGTTCGGACAAAGAAGGCGGAACGATCCGCGTGGAAGCTTCTCTGGATGAAAAAGACATTCCCGTAAGAAAGATCGAGCTTCAAAGGGAAGAGGAAGGCATTCTTACTCCGGATGACAACGACCGGAAAGTAGCCGTTAAGGTTCTTCCGGAAATCGCGAAGGATCCGGATATCAGATTTGAGATCACGAACGAGGCAGGGGTTATGATCGGCAATGCCGTGATCATCCGTGATGAGAGCGAACCCGGACTTCTTACGATCCGGGCGAAGGGAGACGGACCGTTTTATCTCCGGGCCCTTTCTCTTGAAAACGGAAAAGTAAAGGTGATCTCGACGCTCGATTTTGAGGCATCCGGTTTCGGAAGCCTGATCCTTGATCCCTATGAGTTCGTATCCGGATCTCTTTATACGGAATCGGGAGGAGAGATCGGAACCGGGATCGAGAACGGTATATGCATCATGCCTCTTTCGGATTCATTTATCGCCTTTGAGAACCTCGATTTTAAAAGCGGATCGGATGAGGTCACGATCCCTTTCTTCGAGCTTGAAAGCCGTCCTTTTGATATCACCTTCTATGAGGGGATACCCGGAAAAGAAGGAAGCAGGATCATCGGTCACGGAACCTTTGATAAAAAGATGATTTGGAACGTATATCAGGAGGAAACCTTTAAACTGGATCATCGCCTGAAAGGTGTTACAACCTTTGCAATCGGGATCAAAGATCATAAAACGCATATCAAAGGCTTCCGCTTTACAAAGGCGGATACGGCTTTTGAGGAAAGATCCGCAACGGAAGCGGACGGGATCTACGGAGACAGCTTCCGGATCGAAAAGGATGCCGTATGCGGCATTACCAATAACGTATCCCTGATCTTTGAAGATATGGATTTTAAAGAGGAAGGTACGGACCGGATACTGATCACGGGTCATACGAAGCTTCCGAACAATTCAATCCATATGATATTTGAAAACGGGAACGAAAAGCGGCACGAGGTCTTTGAATTCCGGGGAACGGACAATTACGTATCGAAGGAATTCGGCTTTTCGCCGATCAGGGGAAGCGGGAAGCTTACCTTCCTTTTCCTTCCCGGATCAGAATTTGATTTTCAGAGTTTTCGGTTTTATAAAAAAGAACAGTAAGGAGACGAACAAATCATGGAAATGACATTACGCTGGTATGGATCACGGTTTGACACCGTAAGTCTTAAGGAGATCCGGCAGATTCCGGGTGTGACCGGAGTGATCACGACCCTTTATGACACTTCGCCCGGTGAAGTCTGGAGCAGGGAAAGGATCCGCGCCCTGAAAAGAGAGATCGAAGAAGCCGGTCTTCATATATCCGGCATCGAGTCGGTCAATGTACATGATTCGATCAAGATCGGCGATAAGGACAGGGATCTATATATCGATCATTACATCGAAACCCTTAAGAATCTCGGGGAAGAAGACATTCACCTCGTATGCTATAACTTTATGCCGGTATTTGACTGGACGAGGACCGAACTTGCAAGAAAACGTCCCGACGGTTCCACTGTGCTTGCGTATAATCAGGCTGCCGTTGATGCCCTGAAGCCGGAAGATATGTTCGCATCCATCAGCAAAGACAGTAACGGAGCGGTACTTCCCGGATGGGAGCCGGAACGTATGGAAAAGATAAAGGAGCTGTTCGAGGCCTACAAGGACGTGGATGAGGAAAAGCTTTTCGCGAATCTGAAGTACTTTCTCGAGAAGATCATGCCGGTATGCAATGAATATGACATCAAAATGGCGATCCATCCGGACGATCCGGCCTGGAGTGTTTTCGGGCTTCCCCGGATCATCATCAATCTTCCGAATATCAAAAGGATGATGAGCATGGTGGATGATGTTCATAACGGAGTTACCTTCTGCGCCGGATCCTACGGCACCAACCGCGCAAACGACCTTCCCCTAATGATCCGCTCCCTGAAGGGCAGGATCCATTTCGCCCATGTCAGAAATCTGAAATTCAATTCGGATGATGATTTTGAAGAAGCAGCGCATCTTTCCTCCGACGGAAGCTTCGATATGTATGAGATCATGAAGGCTCTGTATGACATCGGATTTGACGGGCCGATCCGCCCGGATCACGGAAGGATGATCTGGGACGAAGTCGCGATGCCCGGTTACGGATTATATGACAGGGCACTTGGTGCCACTTATCTGAACGGTCTTTGGGAAGCGATCGTAAAAGCGAACGCCTGATCCGGGGACGAAAAACACACTGGTAAAAAACGAGGCAGAATGATGAAACTTGACAAAAAAGGATTAATGGAGCAGAAAAAAGACTGGCTTAATAAGGGCTATCTGCTTCCCGAATATGACATTAATGTCATTTCCGAAAATACGATGAAAAATCCCGAATGGGTGCATTTCGGTGCCGGAAACATCTTCCGCGCATTTCAGGCAAATCTTCTTCAGCGTCTTCTGAATGAAGGAAAGGCAAAGACAGGACTGATCGTCGTGGAAGGTTACGATTACGAGATCATCGAAAAAATGTACCGCCCCCACGATAATCTCAGCATCCTTGCCACGCTTAAGGCGGATGGAAACGCGGATAAGACCGTGATCGGAAGTGTCACGGAATCCCTGATCCTTGACCGGAATCATTCATCGGATTTTGAGCGCCTGAAGGAGATCTTCCGGAGCGATTCCCTGAAAATGGTCTCCTTTACGATCACGGAGAAGGGTTATGTAGTGAATGATCCGGAAGGGAAACCGCTCCCGGGAACGGTAAGTGATCTTGAGGCAGGGCCGGAAGGGGCCTGCGGGTATATCGGAAAGACCGCCGCGCTTTTATATGAAAGATATAAGGCGGGCCGGAAGAAAGTCGCCTTCGTATCCATGGATAACTGTTCTCATAACGGAGATAAACTGAAGGCCGCGATCCTCACGTTTGCGAAAGGATGGAGCGAAAACAATAAGGCGGATCAGGGCTTTTATGATTACTGTAATGATGAAAGCATGGTTTCTTTCCCCTGGTCCATGATCGACAAGATCACACCGAGGCCCGATTCCAAGATCGAAGAGATGCTGAATGCCGACGGGGTCGAAGACCTCGACAGTGTGATCACTTCGAAGAAGACCTACGTGGCACCTTTTGTGAACGCCGAGGAAACGGAATATCTTGTGATTGAAGATTCCTTCCCCAACGGAAGGATTCCCCTTGATGAAGCGGGGGTGATCTATACGGAGAAAGAGACGGTGGACAAGGTCGAAAAAATGAAAGTCTGCACCTGCCTGAACCCGCTCCACACGGCTCTTGCAATCTTCGGATGCCTTCTCGGATACCATACGATCCATGATGAGATGGAAGATGAGGATCTAAGGAAACTGGTTACGAAACTGGGACATAACGAGGGTATGAAAACAGTGGTCGATCCCGGCGTGATGAAACCGGAAGATTTCCTTGAAACGGTGCTGAAAAAGCGTCTTCCCAACCCCTTTATGCCGGATACGCCGCAGAGGATCGCCTGCGATACCTCCCAGAAATTACCGATCCGTTTCGGCGAGACCATTAAGGCATACAGGAGCCGTCCCGACCTTGACACCGGGATGCTGAAACTGATCCCTCTTGTACTTGCCGCCTATCTGCGTTATCTGAAGGGAACGGATGATCACGGAGATCAGATGGAACTTAGTCCCGATCCCATGCTAGATACCTTAAGAAAGCTTTCTCCGGAAGAAATCCTTAAGAGGAGCGAAGTGTTCGGAACGGATCTTTTCGAAGATACGCTCGGTGAACGGATCCTCGGGATATATGAAAAACTGAATGCCGGTAACGATGCTGTAAGAAAGGAGCTCCATGCCTATGTGGACGAATCTCTGGCTTGAAAAGAAAACAGAAAATGACAACGGTCTGAAGGTATCCGTGGAATGGGGCCTTCCCGGCGATGTTACGGAAAACGAACGGCTGAAGAATGCGTTACAGGAGCTGCAGCATTCTCCGGCAATGAAGGCTGTCGGAAGCGTAACCCTTAGGGCTCTTTACGATGAGGAACTCGGAGCGGAAGGTTATCGGATCGTTCCGGACCAGAAGGGCGGATACTTTGTTGATGCGTCTTCCGATACGGGGATCCTTTTCGGTGTTTTCCGGCTGATCGCTCTTATCAGACTGAACGGAAAGCTTGAGGCTCCTTATACGGAGGTTCCGAAGAATCCTCTCAGAATGCTTAACCACTGGGATAATATGGACGGCGATATCGAGCGGGGCTATTCCGGAAGATCCTTCTTTTTTGACAATGACGAGATTCTGATCAACGAACGTACCGTTGATTATGCCAGATTCCTCTGCTCCATCGGGATCAACGGGGTTGTGATCAACAACGTTAACGTGCATAAGGCAGCCTGCGATCTGATCAATGAGCGTTATATCCACAAGGTCAGGGAGCTTTCCGACCTTTTCTCATCCTATGGCGTAAAGCTGTTCCTTTCCCTAAATTACGCATCTCCCATAGAGGATGAGAACGTTAAGAGCGCGGATCCTCTTGATCCCAAAGTGATCGCCTGGTGGGAAGCCAAAATGAAAGAGATTTACTCCGTGATTCCGGATTTTGCCGGCTTTCTCGTAAAGGCGGATTCGGAAGGCCGCCCGGGACCTTTCACCTACGGAAGAAATCAGGCCGAGGGAGCGAACCTTCTTGCAAGGGCGATCAGGCCCTATGGAGGGATCATCATCTGGCGCTGCTTTGTGTATAACTGTCAGCAGGACTGGCGCGATCTCAAAACGGACCGCGCAAGAGCCGCCTACGACTATTTCAAGGACCTCGACGGACAGTTTGATGACAATGTGATCCTTCAGATCAAGAACGGTCCGATGGATTTCCAGATCCGTGAACCGGTATCTCCGCTCTTTGGCGGTTTAAAGGATACGAATCAGATGATCGAGTTCCAGATCGCTCAGGAATATACGGGACAGCAGCGTCATGTCTGCTATCTGATCCCCTGGTTTAAGGAAGTCCTTGACTTTGATACATATCAGAAAACCCCGGACGGATCAGACAGTAAGGTGAAGGAGCTGGTTAGCGGAAAGAGCCGGAAGCTTCCGTATGCCGGAATGTGTGCGGTAACAAACACGGGAAACGATGAAAACTGGACCGGCCATGACCTTGCCGCCGCGAACCTTTACGGCTTCGGAAGGCTTGCCTTTGATCCGGAACTCACTTCCGAAGAGATAGCCGAAGAATGGATCCGCCTCACCTTCGGAGATGACACTGTTGTCATAAAGAATATTCTGAAGATCCTGATGATGTCCTGGCCTGCGTATGAAAAGTATTCCGCACCTCTTGGGATCGGATGGATGGTTTCTCCGAATTACCACTACGGTCCGGATCCGGACGGATATGAGTATTCAAGATGGGGAACTTATCATAGGGCGGATCATCTCGGGATCGGAGTGGAAAGATCCACGGAAGGAACGGGCTACGCATCTCTCTACAACGAGCCACTGGCTTCCATGTATGAAAAGCCGGAAACAACACCGGACGAACTGCTTTTATTCTTCCATCATATGCCTTATGATTATGTGCTGAAGAGCGGAAAAACGATCATTCAGCATATCTATGACACGCATTTTGAAGGTGCCGAAGATGTGGAGGAGATGAACAGGCTTCTGCTGGAGCTTAAGGGGAAGATCGATGAGGCGGCATTTGAAAGGATGCGGAGCCGTTTTGAACATCAGGTCGCTCATTCAAAGGAATGGAGGGATGTAATCAATTCCTATTTCTGGCGTAAGACGCTGATACCGGACGAAAAAGGGCGTCCGCTCTATTAAGAACAGATACGATCTTTCATAATGCATCATCAGGGAAGAATTAAAATGATCCTGAGAGGGGAAATGAGTATGGAAAAAGCAAAAAGACTGGAAGAAGACGCAAGGGCGCTGGTTGAAAAGATGACGATCGAGGAAGTCGCCTCGCAGTTGAAATATGACGCGGAGGCAGTAAAACGGCTCGGGATACCGGAATACAACTGGTGGAACGAAGCACTGCACGGCGTCGCAAGAGCAGGTACGGCTACCGTCTTTCCACAGGCGATCGGACTTGCCGCGATGTTTGATGAAAAGCTCCTTTGTGAGATCGCAGGCGTGATCTCGACAGAAGCAAGGGCAAAATACAATGCACAGTCCGCAGAGGATGACCGTGATATCTACAAAGGTCTTACGATGTGGTCACCGAACATCAATATTTTCCGGGACCCCCGCTGGGGAAGGGGCCACGAGACCTACGGCGAGGATCCTTATCTGACTTCCCGACTCGGTGTTTCCTTTATCAAAGGTCTGCAGGGAACGGAGAACTATCCGGACTGCGATACGCTTAAGGCAGCTGCCTGCGCGAAGCATTACGCGGTACATTCGGGGCCCGAGGGCGAACGTCATCATTTTGACGCGAAGGCGAGTGCGAAGGACATGGAAGAAACCTATCTTCCGGCTTTTGAAGCCGCGGTGAAGGAAGGAAAAGTCGAGTCGGTCATGGGCGCATATAACAGGACGAACGGGGAACCCTGCTGCGGATCGACCACGTTGATCAGGGATATTCTCCGGGGGAAATGGGGCTTTAAGGGTCATTTTGTATCCGACTGCTGGGCGGTCAGGGATTTTCATGAAAACCATAAGATCACAAATACGCCCGCGGAATCCGCTGCAATGGCACTTAATGCGGGCTGTGATCTTAACTGCGGAAATACATATCTGTGCATTCTCGCGGCGCTGAAAGAAAAGCGCGTGAAAGAAGAAGACCTCAGGGAAGCCTGTGTAAGGCTTATGAAGACCCGGATGAAACTCGGGATTCTTCCGCGAACGGATGAGGAAGAAACGGCGAAGACGAATGCTTATGCCGGGATCGGTTATCTTGAGAATGACACCGATGAGCACAGGGCACTTGCACTGAAGGCGGCTCAAAAATCTGCCGTACTCCTTAAGAACAACGGGGTCCTTCCGCTTAAGGAGGGAGAGTATCCGGTAATCGGCGTGATCGGCCCCAACGCAGATTCGATCCCCGCGCTTGAGGGCAATTATAACGGAACCGCCTCCTTATATGTGACAAATCTTGAAGGAATCCGGAAGAATACCGAAAGCCGCGTGCTTTATTCGGTCGGATCCCATCTTTTTAAGGACAAGATCAGCAATCTTGCAAAATATAATGATGACCGCATGTCGGAAGCCGTTACCGTAACGAAGAATTCCGATCTTGTGATCCTCTGTCTGGGACTTGATTCGACTCTGGAGGGCGAAGAAGGGGATACCGGAAATATGTTTGCCTCCGGGGATAAGAGGAACCTTTTACTTACGGAAGCTCAGCAGCGGCTTGCAAGGTCCGTAGTCGATACCGCGAAGGAAAACGGGAAAAAGGTTATTGCCGTGATCAATTCCGGATCCGCTCTTGATCTTTCCTATCTGGACGAAAACGCGGATGCCGTTCTGCAGTGCTGGTATTCGGGGGAAGAAGGAGGACAGGCTCTTGCGGATCTTCTTTTCGGAAGAGCGAATCCTTCCGGAAAACTGCCGCTCACCTTCTATAAGGAGGGAAACCTTCCCGAATTTACGGACTATTCGATGAAGAACCGTACTTACAGGTATTATAAGGGAGATGTTCTTTATCCTTTCGGTTACGGACTCAGCTATACGGAATACGAAACCTCATTTGAAGTTGAAAAGGCAGCCGGATTCAAGGTGGATGAGCCTTTGATCGCGGATTATGAGAAGATGCAGTCTCCGGCGATCTATGTTAATGTAACGATCCGAAACAGGGGAATCATGGACGGTGAGGAAGTGATCCTTATCTTTACGGACAAGGAGAGTGCCGAAAAGAAGGCATCTTCCGTAAACACGAAATATGCGGACAGGATCGATCCCGAAAACCAGCCTATCAAGAGTCTTTGCGCCTTTAAACGCGCGTTCGTAAAGGCAGGGGATAAAACCACCGTGAAAATACCCGTCAGCGTCTACAGTCTGACGACGGTGCTCGAGGACGGAACGAGGGTATTCCTGCCGGGAGAGTATTCGCTTCTTATCGGAAATGAAAAGCATACGGTCCTTCTGAAATAATAAACCGGAAAAATTGATAACGTTCGGATAAGAGGCTTTATCTTTGAGCGTGACAGCAATCTTTTCTTGCGATATAATCAGATTAGGGAGGTGATGCCATGAATACCGTAATTACGATATCAAGACAGTTCGGCTCGGAAGGGCATGAGATCGGACAGAAACTCGCGGATTCTCTCGGAATCAAATGCTACGACAAGGAACTCCTTACCAGAGCCGCCAAGGAATCGGGCTTTTGCCAGGAGATCATAGAGAATCAGGACGAGAGGCCGACCGGATCCTTTCTTTACAATCTTGTGATGGATACCTATTCCTTCGGTTATAATACTTCCCATTATGTGGATATGCCCATCAGCCAGAAGATCTTTCTCGCTCAGTTCGATACGATCAAGACCATCGCAAAGGAGGGGCCCTGCGTGATCGTCGGACGCTGTGCGGATTACGCGCTTGCCGACATGAAGAACTGTGTGCACATCTTTATCTATGGCAACGAGGAAACAAAGACGAAATTCGTTATGAACCGGTTCGGCATCTCCGAGAAGGAAGCCCGGGAGATGTGCATCAAAAAGGATAAGCAGCGTCAGAGCTATTATAATTATTATTCCTCCAAAAAGTGGGGCAGAGCGGACAGCTACGATCTTTGCATCAACAGTTCCCTGCTCGGGGTGGACGGCACCGTGAAGCTGATCCAGCAGTTTGTGGAGGATTTTGAGTCAAAATAGGAATACGCGGATGAACAAAGTCATCATACTTCTCATTATTTTTCTCGCTGTATTCTATATCTTTACCTTTATCAGGATCCGAAGGCGAAAAAAGGAATCCGAAGCGGAGAAACCCGCACGGAGACTGGTTTACAAACGACGGATCGATACCTTGAAAAGAGCGCGAACAACCGACGCTCTTTTTGATGAGGAAGATAAAGAAGATAAAAGGATCGATTATATCGATCATTCGACCCTGATCCGTGAAGTCCGTGAAGCGGAAGGACTTCTCGGAAAGAAGGAGCCGGAGAGGCCGAAGCGGCAGTTCCGGTTCTGAGATCCGTATGCCGGAGTTTCATCCGGAGTTAAGGTGTTTTTTCATAATTTGAGGTGTTTTCTTTCATATCATGAATTCAGACCGGTCGGAATCGTTACAGATCAAAAGTGAGATTCTGAATGCCTCAGAGCTTTCGGGATTTTTGCCCGTTAGAGAAGCTGACGGAAATAAAGGGGATTTCGGAAAAGTTCTTGTGATAGCGGGAAGCCGGAATATGGCCGGGGCCGCTTATTTTTGTGCGAAAGCGGCATATCTTTCCGGCGCAGGGCTTGTAAGGATATTTTCTCCCGAATCAAACCGTGTGATCCTTCAGACCCTCATTCCGGAAGCTATGCTTACAACCTTTTTGGATGATAAGGAACCCGATATTTCAGTTCTTGAGGACGCGATAAAAAAGGCGGATGTGATCGCGGCGGGCCCGGGGCTTGGTAAGTCCGGATGCGCAAGGACGATCGTACATACCGTTCTGGAAAAAGCAGGATGTCCCTGTGTGCTTGACGCTGATTTTCTTAACATCCTTTCCGAAGATCCGGGTCTTTTTTCCCTGATCCGGGATAAGAAGATGATCCTTACCCCGCACATCGGAGAAATGTCGAGGATTTCGGGAATACCGGTCAGGGAACTGAAAGAAGAAAGAACTAAACAGGCTTCCCGATTCGCATACGAGCATGGAATCACGCTGGTGATGAAGGATTCGCAGACCGTGATCGCAGGGCCGGACGGTTCCGTGAGCGTAAACCGTCTTTACGGAAATAACGGGATGGCAACAGGCGGATCGGGAGATGTCCTTTGCGGCCTGATCGCAGGCTTTATCGGGCAGGGGGCTTCCCTCGAAGACGGCGCAAAGGCCGGAGTTCTTGCCCACGCGCTGGCCGGTGATCTTGCCGCAGAAAAGAAGGGCGTCCGCTCAATGACCGCTTCGGATATTCTGGATCATATTCCGGAGATACTTAAGGATTAAACCATGGCCTCTGTAAAATCAAATCCGGAAGCCGGAGCAGTCCAGTTCCGGAAAATGACGGAAACCCCGATACCCGGGCTGATCATAAGACTTGCAATACCGACCGTGCTGTCGATGCTGGTTACGAATGTCTACAATCTTGTGGACACCGCGTTTGTCGGAAGGCTCGGAAACTCAGCCTCAGGCGCGATCGGCATTGTATTCGGCTATATGGCGATCCTGCAATCTGTCGGATTTATGTTCGGACAGGGAGGCGGAAGCATCGTATCCAGGATGCTTGGGGCTAAGGATCTTGACAGTGCGGGGCGGCATGCCTCAACGGCCGTCATCTGTTCCTTCCTTTCGGGAGCCCTTCTTTCGGTACTTTCCTACTTTATCCTTGATCCGCTGATCGTTTTTCTCGGAAGCACGGAAACCATAGCGCCCTATGCAAAACAGTATATCCATTTCATTATGTTTGCCGCTCCTTTCATGACCTCAAGTTTTACCATGAATAACGTGCTCCGCTATGAGGGAAAGGCGGCGCTTGGCATGATCGGACTGATGGCAGGCGGTATCCTCAATATGATCGGTGATCCGATCTTTATGTTCGGTTTTGATATGGGAATCAGCGGGGCAGGTCTTTCCACATGTATTTCCCAGATCATCAGTTTTATGATCCTTCTTTCCATATTTCTTCGAAGAAAGACTTCGAGCGTGCTTTCTTTTTCGAATTTCGTCTTTTCCCTTTCCTTCATAGGAAATATCATGGCTACGGGATTCCCCAGTCTGGTAAGGCAGGGACTCGGAAGCGCCGCGACGATCATTCTTAACTGGCACGTGAGGCCCTATGGCGACGAGGCAATGGCTGCGATGAGTATCGTATCGAGGATCTCATTCTTTATGTTTTCCGTGGCTCTCGGAGTAGGACAGGGATTTCAGCCTGTAAGTGCCTTTAATTACGGGGCGGGAAGGTACGGCAGAGTGAAACAGGCTTTTCGTTTCACCTTCCTTTCCGGGGAGGCTTTTATCGCAATCGCCTGCGGGGTCGTTTTCCTCTTATCCGGAGATGTGATAAGGCTTTTCAGGGATGACCCCGAAGTGATCCTGATCGGAACAAGAGCACTGAGGCTTCAATGCGGGGCGATGCTTTTTCTCCCGTTCGCTATGATTACGGAAATGATGTATCAGAGTACCGGTAAAAAGCTCGGAGCTGCGATCCTTTCCGCTTTAAGGAGCGGAATCTGTTTTATTCCTCTGATCTTTCTGATGGCAAGGACACGCGGGCTGTACGGGATCGAAGAAGCCCAGCCGCTTTCCTACATAATGGCTTTTTTTCCTGCTGTATACTTTGCGATCAGACATCTTCGAAGCATGCCGGAAAAGGACAGGGAAGCTGGTCCCTGAAAGAGATTAAAGAAGATCCGTCAGTTTTTTCCCGTAAAAGAAACTCCGGATCATATGATCATATTCTTCCCATAAAGGCAGCGTCCGGCATTGAGACTTTCTCGGACAATCGTATTCCGGATCTGCAAGGCAGGCAACGCAGGAGAGGGTCTTTTCCATCAGTTCGAGGATCTCTCCGACCGTATATTCGGAAGGATCTCTTGTAAGCTTATAACCGCCGCCTTTACCGCTGGTTCCCACGATCATGTTTCCCTCTACAAGAGAATGAACGATGATCTCAAGATATTTTTTGGATATGTCCTGACGTTCCGCGATTTCTTTCAGCGGAACGAAACGGTCCGGATCCGCTTCGGCAAGATCGATCATTACCCTTAACGCATAACGCCCTTTTGTTGAAATCACGTCGTATTCCTCCCTTTTTCTAATACCTATTATAGCACTGGGATAAATAAATATCAAAATATATAAATTGCCTATTGACATAGTAGGTAATTAATGTTAGGATATGGACGATCAAAGGAATACACACCGGCGCGGCCGGTTCGGAAAGGAGAGCATTATGGGAAAAGTATTTAAGAGTGCAACGGAACTGATCGGCAATACGCCGCTGGTAGAGGTCGTAAACATAGAAAAGGAACTCGGTCTCGAGGCGACGATTCTTGTTAAACTGGAATACTTTAATCCGGCCGGCAGCGTGAAAGACAGGATTGCAAAGGCTATGATCGAGGATGCGGAAGCAAAGGGCATTCTGAAGAAGGATTCCGTGATCATTGAGCCTACGAGCGGAAATACGGGTATCGGACTTGCGGCCATTGCCGCGTCCAAGGGATATCGCATCATTCTTACGATGCCCGAGACCATGAGTGTGGAACGCAGAAACATCCTTAAGGGCTATGGCGCGGAACTCGTGCTGACAGACGGAAGCAAGGGGATGAAGGGTGCCATCGAAAAAGCGGAATCCCTTTCAAAGGAGATTCCGAACAGCTTTATTCCCGGACAGTTTGTAAATCCCGCCAACCCGGATATCCATCGCGCGACTACAGGTCCCGAGATCTGGAATGATACGGACGGCAAGGTTGATATCTTTATCGGGGGAGTCGGCACTGGCGGAACGGTTACCGGTGTGGGCGAATACCTCAAGTCACAGAATCCCGATGTTAAGGTTGTAGCGCTTGAGCCCGAAGATTCGCCCGTATTATCCGGCGGTGCTCCCGGTGCGCACAAGATCCAGGGTATCGGAGCAGGCTTTGTTCCGAAGGTCCTGAACACGGATATCTACGATGAAGTATTCAAGGCGCCCAATCAGGATGCGTTTAATACCGCAAGACTCCTTGCGAAGAAGGAGGGGATCGCAGTTGGTATCTCTTCAGGAGCGGCTCTTTTCGGTGCGATCGAACTTGCAAAGCGGCCGGAAAACAAAGGGAAGACCATTGTTGCGCTGCTTCCCGACAGTGCTGACCGCTACTACTCAACGGCGCTTTTTACGAATGAGGGTTGATGTCCGGCATTCATGATTTTACGCAAAGAGACGGATGAGCTTATGATCATCCGGGATCGAAAAGACTCACAAACGTGGGTCTTTTCTTTATAATTTCGTTATTGAAAACATCCCGATATTCGTATAACATCATATATATGAAAACAGTAATTTACGGACTTTTAATCCCTTTTGCGGGCACAGCGGCCGGCGCTGCCTGCGTATTCTTTTTAAAAAACGAGCTGAAGGTTTCCGTACAGAAGGCGCTGATCGGCTTTGCCGCCGGAGTGATGGTGGCGGCTTCCATCTGGAGTCTGATCGTTCCGGCGATCGAACAGTCTTCGGATAAAGGAAGGCTGTCATTTCTTCCTGCTTTTATCGGTTTCTGGCTCGGGATACTTTTCCTTCTTTTGCTGGATCATGTGATCCCCCATATCCATAAAAGCATCGAAAGAGCAGATCAGGTCGAGGGTCCGAAAAGCAATCTCAGCCGTATGATCATGATGGTTTTTGCGGTCACGCTGCATAACATTCCGGAAGGAATGGCAGTCGGTGTCGTCTATGCGGGACTTATTTCCGGATATTCCAGTATTACCGCAGGCGGTGCTCTGGCTCTTGCTCTTGGAATCGCGATACAGAATTTCCCGGAAGGAGCCATCATTTCAATGCCTCTGTTTTCGGAGGGGAAAAGCAGGAAAAAATCATTTCTGCTCGGAGTCCTTTCCGGGGCGGTCGAACCGGTATTCGGTGCTCTTACGATACTGATCGCTGGACTTGTGATACCTGCAATGCCATATTTTTTATCCTTTGCCGCAGGTGCCATGCTCTATGTGACGGTTGAGGAACTGATCCCGGAAATGTCCGAAGGCGAACATTCCAATATCGGAGTTATCTTTTTCGCAATCGGTTTCAGTCTTATGATGGCTTTGGACGTGGCGCTGGGATAAAAGCTTGAAGTACACAAAAACGGACTGATGATCCCGTATCCTTTGATCATGGCAGGGCTGGTCGCAGCCATTTACCGATTCAAAGGAGGAATATCTTATGAATAAGAAGATCATCAAGAAGTGGGTAGTTGAACAGGGAGAGGGTCACTGGGAGATCCGGTTCGGAAATATCATCGTTTGCTGTGATGACAACGAACTGGAGGAAACGATCGAGGAGCTCGTGGCCTGACGAAGGAAGTTATCGAAAGATCATGAAAAGCGAGTACCGTTTTACGCTGAAAGCAGCATATCTTGGCTACGTTGTTCAGGCCGTGGTGAATAATTTTGTGCCTCTTTTATTTGTCAGGATGCAGTCGGAATTCGGTATCCCGCTCGGAAAGATCACACTCCTTATAACCTTTAATTTCGGCCTTCAGCTTTTGATCGATCTTTTCTCGACTCCTTTTATCGAAAAGATCGGCTACAGGGCTTCCATGATCCTTTCGAATGCGTCTGTGATCACGGGGCTGCTTCTCCTTACGGTACTTCCCGGTAAACTTATGGCACCGTTTCCGGGACTGCTGCTTTGTGTATGCATATACGCGATCGGCGGAGGACTTCAGGAGGTTCTGGTCAGCCCGATCGTTGAGGCTTGCCCCACGGACAATAAGGAAACGCAGATGAGCCTTCTCCATTCCGCGTACTGCTGGGGGCATATGGCGGTTGTTCTTTTATCTACGTCTTTCTTTGCCATCGCGGGGATCTCGAACTGGAGATATCTGGCAGTTCTCTGGTGTATCGTCCCTGCCGTTGATCTGATCCTGTTTACAATGGTCCCCATCGCGAAGCTGGAAGCGGGAGAAGGGGAGCCGACCGGTTTAAAGGATCTTCTTACACAGGGCGTCTTCTGGCTCATGTTTCTTATGATGATGAGCGCCGGGGCTTCCGAACAGGCAGTAAGCCAGTGGTCTTCGGCATTTGCCGAGAAAGGTCTTGGCGTAAATAAGACCCTCGGTGATCTTCTCGGCCCCATGCTTTTTGCCCTGTGTATGGGAACTTCAAGGACGATCTACGGTTTGAAAGGACACCGGATCAACCTCAGGAAGTTCATGGGAGTATCCACGTTTCTTTGCATTCTTGCCTATCTTGTCATCGTATTCGTTCCGAATCCTTTTATCGCACTGCTGGGATGCGGTCTGGCAGGATTCTCCGTCGGAATATTCTGGCCGGGGGCCTTCAGTATCGCTTCCGCAAGTGTAAAAGGCCGGGGAACGCTTCTTTTTGCACTTCTTGCGCTCGCGGGAGATCTCGGATGCTCCGGAGGGCCGACCCTTGCAGGTGCATTCGCAAGTGCATTTCATGATAATATGCGCATCGGGATCGGTGCCGCCATCATTTTCCCGCTCATCATGGGAATGGGGCTTGTTATCCTTATGAAAAAGAGTTATAACGAACGATGAGACTCATTTAAAATGCGGTTTCGGATAATTCCGGACAGAAATCAGGTAGTATGAAATGATCACGGTTTTCATTATCCTCGGCAGTGTCATTATGGTCGGGAACATCATCGCATATATCCGCTTCATCAGGACTTCTACGGACGTTATGCTTTCCGGCAGGCATGGGGAACCGATCTGGGAAAAGATCGGCCTTATACTTCTTGTTTTCTTTCTTATCGGCTATATCGTCGTCGCGCTTAAAGGTAAACCCGACCACCTGATGGCGGGCATCCTTTTCTTTGGTGCCATATTTGTGTCTCTGGCCATGATCCTGATGTTCTATCTGGTGGATTCCCTGAAGAACCGGAGCATGGAGATCACTGAGACACTGATCGGTGTCATTGAAGCAAGAGACTCGAATCTGAACGGTCACAGCAGAAATGTCCAGAAGCTTTCCATGTGCCTTTACAGGCATCTTCCCGCTTCGATGAAGGAGGGGATCAGTCCCGTCAGTTTCGAATACGCGGCATTGCTTCATGATGTAGGGAAACTCGGAGTGCCGGAATCGATCCTGAATAAGCCGGGAAAGCTCGATCCCGAAGAATGGGAACTGATGAGACAGCACCCGAAAATCGCGATGGATCTCTTAAAATCCCTTCCGTCCTTTGATGAGATAAAAGACTGGATCCTGTATCATCATGAACGGATCGACGGAAAAGGTTATTACGGCCTGCCGGGAGAGGAGATTCCCCTTCCGGCCAGGATCATCGCAGTCTGCGACACATATTCCGCGATCACGATGAGAAGGTCCTATAAAGATAAAAGAACGCATGAGGAAGCCATAGAGATCATCCGTGATGTGGCCGGAACACAGCTGGACGAAGATCTGGTTTCCATATTTCTGAAGATTCCCAGAGAAGATCTGCAGTCGTGTACACCGGGAACGATAGATTTTCAGAATTAAAATCATCAACGACATGAGAATTTTTCTTAAAAAGGATATGTTAAATAATTAACATTTAAAATTTTTCACTTTTCCGGTATGATATAGCCGGATGGGTTGACATAATAATATTATGTAAACTATTATGTGATATTACCAATAAGGGTTAGGCAAAAATATCGAAAAACCGTTTGTTTTCCCCTTATTTAATGTGATCTGACATATTCAATGATCCGGTAAATTCCAAAGCAAATCCGTAAGCAGCATCATACATCCGTCAGAGACACCGGTAATCTGCAATCAGCATCCGGCAGCCTGTGCTTATCTGCATTGCTGCGATATTAAGGCTATTCATGCCGAATCGTAGCATATATAAATCGGGCGGAGAAACGATGAATTTTTCAGACCTCCAAATGTGGAAATACCTGTCCGAAGACCCTGAAAACTTCATACAGAGTATTGTCGAAATTCATGATGTGAAAGAATGACATTGATGATCCGGTGATCGAAAAAACGATGAATTTTTTGCATCTTCAAATATGTAAATATATGTCCGCGGATAATGAAATCTTCATACAGACGAAATCATATTAACGCCTTAATTCGGAACCGGGGACAGGTCGTATAACAAAGTGAAGAAGTAAATATAAACTGAAACAGAAGTAAGATGATATATACGGATATTACCGGGAGTGCATATCAGGCCGGCGGGATGTGCCGGGAATACCTTCAAAGGATCCGGAATATGAAAATGGCTTAAATTCGCGTTTTTTGCTATTATCTATTCGTTAAACTGTGGTTTTGCGAATAATTGCATGTCGCTTTTTTAGTGTCACAGCTTTAATTGACATTTTTATCGCAACTAATGCTCTTTCCAAAAGCTAAAAAGGTTGCAATAACCTTGTCAATGGTCGTGATATAGGTTCATATCGTATAATTTATCCATGGATAAATTACAAGCAGATAAAAGAAGAATT
>JAILLW010000074.1 GCA_024692955.1 Lachnospiraceae bacterium
CACGGAGGCGGCTGGGTCTACGGAGACAAGGAATTATATCAGTTCTACTGCATGAGTCTTACCCAGCGGGGGTTCGCGGTCGTGAACTTCAGCTACCGGCTGGCTCCGGATTCGAAATTTCCGGCACAGGTGGAGGATATCAATGAGGTCTTCGGCTGGGTGCTGAAAAACCGTGAGGAATACGGCTTTGACAGGAAAAACATCTTCGCGGTGGGAGATTCCGCGGGAGCGCATCTTCTCGGAGTATATGCAAACATACTGACCAACGGTTCCTACGCGAAACGCTATCCCTTTAAAACGCCGAAAAAACTGAAGCTTCGCGCGATCGCCCTGAACTGCGGAAAGTATGATATGGCCTGGAAGAACGACAGCGATCCGAGCCTGAAGACGATCCTGAAAAAGGACCTCCTTCCGGGAGGCGCCACGAAGAAGGAGAGAGAACTGATCGGAGTGCACGGGCATGTGACGGAGGATTTTCCGCCTGCGGTCATTATGACCTGCCCCGGAGATTTCCTTATGTCACAGGCGATCCTGATGGTTAAGGCACTGGAAAAGAACAGAGTGCCGTTCCGCTATATCTTTTATGAGAGCAAAGAGGAACAGCTCTTTCACGTTTTCCATGTGAATATGCGCCTTAAGGCAGCCGCGGCGGTGAATGATGAGGAGTGTGAATTTTTCCGGAGAATGATGAAAGAAGATCAGTAGATCCCCATGATCTTCAGATCAGTTCTCGACATAAGATCTATGAAGGTGCCGTTGTCCTCGCGAAGAAGGGGTCTTGCCATATTGGCCTGATTGATGAGGACAACCTCCGCTTTGACATCATTGCTGAGAAGCACCTTCTGACCGATGAGATGGTTCGCGACATTGAAAAGTATCTGACGGAGAATGTCCATATCGTATTTGAAAGCGTCGCCCAGGAAGATATCGATCACCTGGAAAGGATGCTTGGATTCACGCCAGGTCCTTAAGGAAGTCATAGCCTCGTAGGAATCGATGATCGCGATGATGCGCGCGTAGTAGTCGATCTGAAGGTCGTGGAGCCTGGAAGGGTAGCCGCTCCCGTCGAAACGCTCATGATGGGAGAGGGTGGCCTTCAGAACGGTCTCGGGCACCTTCTGTCCCTGAAGGAGCTGAAACCCGAGGATCGTATGGGTCTTCATCTGGGTGAATTCGATCTCCGTCAGCCTGGAAGGCTTCCAGATCAGCTCGTTGGGCAGTTTGAATTTCCCGATATCATAGAGGAACCCGCACTTGATGAGAAGATCGTTTTCCTCTTTGCGGAATCCGAGCCAGGGGCCGAAGACACCGGCGATCAGCGCCGAATTGAGGCAGTGCGCGTAAGTGAGGTCCTCTTCGTTGGGAAGAAGATTATAGAGATAATCCAGGGTCTTGTTATGGACATCGACGCTGTCATTGATCATATGATAGATTTCCATCAGCGCGTCCATGGGGAGAGAGATCGTTCCGTCAAGGAACACCTTGATCAGATTCTTATACTGATCCATGCCTTCACGGTAGACTTTTTCGAAGCGCCTGAATCCTTCCGAAAGGCGGATCTTTTCGAAATAGGTAACCGCGTAGTCGACGTCCTCCATTATGGGAACGACCATAATGTTATACCGCGCCAGCTTCTGAATGATCTGGTCGGTCACCTTTGTATTGGCCTTAACGATGATCTCGCCCATTCCGGATATGATATCCTTCGCGATCTCCATATCCTTTTGAAGCGCCATTCTGGCTATGTCTTTCATGCACCGATACCCTTTGGAATTGTGTAAAAGCACATCTTTCCAACTGTCAGTATAGAAAAATAACGGGCGATTGTCAATAATGAGTTTACATAAATTTGAACTTCGGCAATCTGTCCGGAAACCCCGCTCCGGAGGGGGGGCACCGTTGACAGAAATCGCTGACGGGGCGTAAAATGTTACCCATGGAAAAGCAAACGATCTTCTGGCATCTGCCGGGTTTCTGCATCAATTTTTATCTGTACCAGGTACTGCTCCGCCTTATGAAGACGGAGCCCGGCAAGTTTCAGGAAAACTACAGGATCGGAAGCGTCTACGGAACATTTCCGGGTGCGATCTGGAACGGAGGGAGAGCGGTTTTCGGGATCACGTCCCGCTCCGATATGCAAAAGATCATCGAAACCTACAACCGGGAAAAGATCCCGGTGCGCTTTACCTGGACAAATTCCCTGATAGAGGAAAAACATCTTGACGACACCTATTGCAACCTGATCATGGAGACGGCGGACAACGGGATGAATCAGGTGCTGGTGAATACTAAGATCCTTGAGGACTATCTTAAGGAACGCTATCCGGATTTTCTCTATATCTCCTCAACCACCAAGCGGCTCACCGACCGTGAACTGATACGGAAAGAACTCTCCGGGGACTATTTCCTTGTGGTGCTGGATTACGATCTTAACCATGATATGGAGTTCCTCCGTACGATCCGGGACGAAGCGGATAAGATTGAGATCCTCGTGGATGAGATCTGCTTTCCGAACTGTCCGAAGCGAAAGGAACATTACAGGGAGGAATCCCTGGCTCAGCTCAATTTTGACAAAGGAACGCCTTTTCCCTGCCCGAACAGGACGAAAACGCCTTCCTTTGAGGAATGTAAGAAGCGGCCGGCTTTTATCTCAAGAGAAGAGATCCCGGAATATGCCGGAATGGGCTTTCATCATTTCAAACTGGTCGGAAGAGGGCTTCCGCAGAGCATGCTGATCGACTCCCTTCTGTACTATCTCGTAAAGCCGGGGTGCGAAGAGGAGATCCGGAACAGGATCGCAAAAGAACTTGATAAGATAAGAGGTACAAGAAATGCCTGACAACAGACCGAGAGCAAGACAGGAACATAACGTATCCGGAGGCGGAAACGTCTACCGGAAAGGAAGCGGACTGGGAACCGGCCCCGTGGGAAGCGGCGGCGGCTTCCATGGAGGCTCTTCCGGCGGCGGCGGAAAGCGCGCGGCGCTGGGAGGCGGTTCGACCCTTCTTGTGGTGATCATCATCATCGCGTACTTTCTCTTCGGAGGAAAGGATTCTTCCCTGCTTTCCGATACGGAAGCGGACGGAGATTCCTATTCCTACACTCAGACGCAGCCCTCCGGAAATACCGGGACCGCTTCTTCAGGCAGCACCCAGACTTCCTTCGGAAACACTTCCGGCCCCTTTGCGGCCCAGAATGTTTCACAGACCTATACACAGAATACTACGGGGGCCTATGAGGCGGATGATGCGGTGGCATCCGGTGCCCGGAGCAAGCGAACGGTCCTTAAAGGGAACGGCAGTGATGTCGTTACGATGATGGTATATATGTGCGGCACCGATCTTGAATCCAAGAGCGGGATGGCTTCCAACGACATGGCGGAGATGGCTCAGGCCAATATCGCGGATAATGTGAACATCCTTGTCTACACGGGTGGATGCTCCTCCTGGAGGACCCGCGGGATCAGCTCCGAGGTGAATCAGATCTATCAGATCTCCGACGGCGGAATGACGCGACTCGTGGACAATGACGGAGCAAAGAAGATGACGGATCCGGATACCCTTTCCGGCTTTATCAGATGGTGCGCGAAGAACTACCCGGCAAACCGGTATGAACTGATCTTCTGGGACCACGGCGGCGGCTCCGTATCCGGCTTCGGGTATGACGAGAAATTCCGCTCAGCCGGATCCATGAACCTTTCCGGGATCAAGAAAGCGCTTACCGACGGGGGTGTCACCTTTGATTTTGTGGGTTTTGACGCCTGCCTGATGGCAACGGCGGAGACAGCCGTTATGCTGGAAGATCACGCGGATTACATGCTGGCTTCCGAGGAAACGGAACCAGGGATCGGCTGGTACTACACGAACTGGATCTCGAAACTGTCAAGAGACACTTCAATCCCCACGGTGGAGCTCGGAAAGACGATCATCGATGATTTCACGAACGCCTGTATGGCGAAGGTGAACGGACAGAAGACGACTCTTTCCCTGATCGACCTTGCGGAGTTTAATCATACGGTTCCGGAGAAACTGAAGAACTTTTCCCAGTCTGTTTCGGAGCTTGTCACCAATAACGAATACAGGACCGTTTCCGATGCAAGATACCAGACGAGGGAGTTCGCCCAGAATTCGAAGATCGATCAGGTGGATCTTGCAAACCTCGCGGAAAACATGGGAACAACGGAGGGCCGGGAACTCGCAGGGGCGATCCGCGGAGCAGTAAAATACAACCGGACATCCTATAATATGTCAAACGCGAACGGCGTATCGATCTATTTCCCCTACCGGAAAACGGGTTATGTGGACAGGGCGGCCGCGACCTTTGCGGATATCGGAATGGACCCTGCCTATACAAAATGCATCAAAGACGCGGCGGCCATGCAGACCTCGGGACAGATCGCGGCGGGCGGCTCCGGCAATCCGCTGGGAAGCCTTCTCGGTACGGGATCATCCGGCTCCTACAGTTACGGTTCGTCGGATATTTTCGGAACACTGCTTTCCTCCTTCCTTACGGACCGCAGTGTGACCATCGACGGACTTGATCCCGATGAGGCTTCCTTCCTTTCCGAACGTTCGATGCCGGATGAAGCGATCGGGGAATATATCAACCTGAATCATCTGGATGAGAATGCACTGACTTTCACGGTCAATGATGAGGGCCGCTATGTTCTGAAGCTTTCCGAAGAACAGTGGAGCCTCATTCATGATGTGGACATGAACATGTTCTATGATGACGGAGCGGGTTATGTGGATCTCGGTCTCGACAACCGGTTCGAGTTTGACGAAAACGATGATCTGCTTGCCATCACGAACGGGACCTGGTTTTCCATCGGAGGACAGATCGCGCCATATTATCATACGGATACCGTTGAACTCGGAGACGACCGCTATGTGATCGCGGGTTATGTTCCCTGCCTGCTGAACGGAGAACAGGCAAAGCTCTTTATGGAGTTTACGGACGAGGTTCCCTTCGGATATATCACAGGTGCTTCCTATGTATACCGTGATAATGAGACCGAGACGGAGGCCAAGAATCTTCTGGAGGTGAAGGCCGGTGACAAGCTGGAGTTCATCTGTGATTATTACAGCTACGACGGGAAGTACATTGACTCCTACCGGATCGGCGAGCCCGTGATCCTTGCGGAGGATACCGAGATCGGAAACGCCTATGTCGGGGATGGCACCAAGGTCATCACCTACCGCTTTACGGATATCTACAATCATCAGTACTGGACGCCGCCGATCCGCTGACGGAAGGGAAAGACAGGAATCGAATGAATATGATCATAAGGCTGCTTCACACGATCCGGCAGGTCCTGGCCGGAAAGCAGCTGGTGAACAATGAGAATAAATTCCGTATCATGTGTATCGCCACGGCAGGAATTCATCTGGTCTTCTGCGTGGTAATGGGCCTTTTGGGGGCGGATTTTCTTTGCTATTACAATGTCGTGATCGTGCTTCTTTACTGTTTCCTCGGCTTCGTGGCGGCGGGAAAGGGAGCCTTCCGGCTGATTCTCGTGCTGCTGTATCTGGAGGTTGAGTTTCACGCGATAGCGGCAACCTTTCTTCTCGGATGGAACTGGGAGTTTATGCTCTATACGTTATCGCTGCTCCCGGCCGCATTCTATCTCCCGAATTCGCTGAGCAACCGTGGAAAGCATCTTCGCTATTCCGCGATCCTTTCCGCCTTCGCTACCCTCTGTTATTTTGCCGTGAGCGTTCTGATCCCGAGATTTCAGCCTTATTATGATACCTCTGCATATCCGGGCCTCAGGGGCTTTATCCGGTATTACAATATCGTACTTGCCTTCTTTCTGCAGCTTGTGTTCTCCTTCCTCTTTGCACTTGAAAACCGCTATATGGAAAACCTTCTGAGAAAAGAGAACATTGAACTGGGAATCGAGGCAAATCTGGATCCTCTTACGAAGATCCGGAACCGGAGAAGCATGAGCCGCCGTCTGGAAGAGGAAATGGAGAGGATGAATCGGGAGAATGAGCTCTTCTGCGTGGTCATGGTCGATATTGATGACTTCAAGCGGATCAATGATACCTGCGGCCATGACGCCGGAGACTATGTTCTTACCGGTATTGCGGAGATCCTCGCGGAGGAACTTAGGGAAAACGATCTTTGCTGCCGCTGGGGAGGAGAAGAGTTCCTGCTTCTTGTTCACGGATTAAGAGATGATGCCTTCTCGGTAGCGGAAAGAATCCGGAAACGGGTGAACGAGAGAGAGTTTCAGATCCTGGATGACCGGAGCATTCATGTATCCATCACGCTCGGGATCGCGGAAGCCAGAAAAGAGATCATTCTTCGCGAACTGATCGCGGAAGCCGACCGGAAGATGTATTACGGAAAGAATCACGGAAAGAATCAGGTCGTCGCATGAGAAAAAAACTGCGTTCCTATATAAATGAGACGGAACGGACCGTTAAGGAAGGGATATCCCCTGAGAACGCGGAATCCTTCCGGAAGGAAATGCTCGTCCGGATCTCGTTTTTTCAGCATGAGCGCCTGATCCACCTGATCGTAACGGCTCTTTTTGCCATCCTTACCTTCCTTTCGCTCCTGGGTTACTTCCAGACCTGTCAGATCTGCTTTATTGCCCTGACCGTTCTGCTCCTTGTCCTGCTCATCCCGTATGTTTATCATTATTATGTGCTTGAAAACGGGGTGCAGAAGCTATATGAGATATATGAGAGCATCGGAAGCCGGAATCCTCTTGACAGAACGGAAGATATAGGATAATCTATACAAGTTACGAACGCTATTGCCCGGAGGGAGGATACCTCAGCCCCTTCTTAGCATGTGCGGAAAGGATCCGTCCGACAGGACGGACATAAATGTACCAAGGAGGACAATTATGATCACAAAAGAAAAGAAAACTGCCATCATGCAGGAGTATGCGACCGGACAGAACGACACGGGTTCACCCGAGGTTCAGATCGCGGTATTATCCGCCAGGATCGCGGAGCTCACCGAGCATCTTAAGGAACATCCCAAGGACAACCATTCCCGCCGCGGAATGCTTAAGCTTGTAGGACGCAGGCGCGGCCTCTTGAGATATCTTAAGGATAAGGACATCGAACGGTATCGTGCGCTGATCGAAAAGCTTGGTTTAAGAAAGTAGGAAATGTTTAAGCGGAGCATTTTACTGCTCCGCTTGTGCATATATATGGTAATGGGGATTCCCGAACGGGCATATCCGCATTATCGTATGACGGTAGAATCGAAGAAGAGAAGAAGGAAGAGAAAAGGAGAAGAACATGTACAAAACTTACACAATGGAACTTGCGGGACGTACCCTCTCGGTGGATATCGGCCGGGTGGGGAAGCAGGCAAACGGATGTGCGTTCATGCATTACGGCGACACCACCGTTCTGTGCACCGCGACGGCATCGGACAAGCCCCGTGACGGGATCGATTTCTTTCCCCTGTCCGTAGAGTATGAAGAGAAGCTTTACGCGGTAGGCAAGATCCCCGGCGGCTTCAACAAACGTGAAGGAAAAGCGTCCGAAAACGCGATCCTTACCAGCCGCGTGATCGACCGTCCCATGCGTCCGCTTTTTCCGAAGGATTACCGCAATGATGTAACCCTTGATGCACTCGTTATGAGTGTTGATCCGGAATGCAGACCCGAGCTTGTTGCGATGATCGGTTCCTCGATCGCGACGACGATCTCGGATATTCCCTTTGACGGCCCCTGCGCAATGACGCAGATCGGAATGATCGATGGCGAACTCATCGTGAACCCTTCCCAGAAGCAGTGGAAGGAAGGCGATCTGAACCTGACCGTGGCTTCCACGAAGCAGAAGGTCATCATGATCGAAGCCGGAGCCAATGAGATCCCGGAAGCAAAGATGATCGAAGCGATCTACAAGGCTCATGAAGTAAACCAGACCATCATCAGCTTCATCGAAGGCATTGTAGCCGAAGTCGGGAAAGAGAAACACAGCTATGAAAGCTGCGCGATCCCCGAGGAACTCTTTGACGCGATCAAGAAGATCTGCCCTCCCGAGGAGATGGAAGTTGCGGTATTTACCGATGATAAGCAGACCAGGGAAGGCAACATCAAGGAGATTACTGCGAAGTGCGAAGAGGCATTTGCCGAGAACGAAGAGTGGCTTGCGATCCTCGGTGAGGCTATTTACCAGTATGAAAAGAAGACGATCCGCAAGATGATCCTGAAGGATCACAAGCGTCCGGACGGCCGTGAGATCACGCAGATCCGTCCTCTGGCAGCGGAAGTTGATATTATCCCGAGAGTACACGGAAGCTCCATGTTTACCCGCGGACAGACCCAGATCTGCAATGTAGTTACCCTCGCGCCTCTTTCGGACGCACAGAGAGTGGACGGCCTTGATGACAATGAAGTTTCCAAGCGCTATATGCATCATTATAATTTCCCTTCCTATTCGGTAGGCGAGACGAAGCCTTCGAGAGGTCCCGGCCGTCGCGAGATCGGTCACGGTGCCCTTGCGGAGAGAGCACTGATCCCGGTACTTCCGAATGAGGAGGAATTCCCTTACGCGATCCGTTCCGTATCCGAGACCTTCGAATCCAACGGATCCACCTCCATGGCGTCCACCTGCGCGAGCTGCATGTCCCTTATGGCAGCCGGTGTTCCCCTGAAGAAGATGGTGGCCGGCATTTCCTGCGGCCTTGTGACCGGTGATACGGATGATGATTTCGTACTTCTTACAGATATTCAGGGACTTGAGGACTTCTTCGGCGATATGGACTTCAAGGTAACCGGAACCACGGAAGGGATCACGGCGATCCAGATGGATATCAAGATCCACGGACTGACCCGCCCGATCGTGGAAGGAGCGATCGGAAGATGCCGCGACGCAAGACTCTATATCATGGATAACTGCATGAAGAAAGCCATTGCGGAGCCCCGCAAGGAGGTTAACAAGTACGCGCCGAAGATCATCTCCATGCAGATCGATCCCGAGAAGATTGGTGATGTAGTCGGTCAGCGCGGCAAGACGATCAACGAGATCATCGCACGCTGCGATGTCAAGATCGATATCAATGATGACGGCATGGTATCCGTATGCGGTACCGATAAGGAGAATATGGACAGGGCGATCGAATACATAAAGACGATCGTTACCGACTTTGAGGAAGGACAGATCTTTGACGGCGTGGTCGTTTCCATTAAGGAATTCGGCGCGTTCGTAGAGTTCGCTCCCGGCAAGGAAGGCATGGTCCATATCTCGAAGATCGCGAAAGAGCGGATCAACCATGTGGAAGACGTCCTGACACTCGGCGACAAGGTACGTGTAAAGTGCCTCGGAAAAGACCGTATGGGCCGGATGAGCTTCAGTATAAAGGATGTTGCACAGCAGTAATACATCCGAATGAAGTCTTGGGGACAGACCGGCGACAGGATATCGCCGGTCTGTTGTTAAATCGGAATACACTATCATACACGGAAGGGGGAATGACTATGAAAAAACGTTTAATGATCCTGCTGCTTGCCCTTGTGCTTCTCTTTACGAGCTCCTGCGGTGTCCTACAGATGATCGGAAAGTCCGGAAGAGAAGGATCCGATTCCGCGTCTGCAAAGGAGCGCGAAGAAGAAGAGGAGGAAGAGGAAGAAGAGCCGACACCGGAACCTACGCCTTTGCCGACCGAGGAACCGACGCCGAGCCCTGAACCGACAGCGACTCCGTTTCCGGTCATCCCCGCTTACGCGACGCCGATGTATACGGACGATTTTTCGACGGTTTCGAACTATGACCTCTACAATAACGAGGGCAATGATCCTGACGGAAATGACTTGAGCGGAAAACTTCTCTGGATCACGGGCATCGTGGAGGATTATACCGAGGACCGGCATGCGCTCATCGTGAATACGGCAGACGGCGCATGGGCAGTCAGCTGCGGTGGCGGCGCGACAAACTGGTATTATGACGAGGCGAAGACCCTGATCGGAGAGTGGGTAAATGTCTTCTGCGGTTATGTGGGTTATTCCGACACCCATGAGCTTCCGCTCGTTTCGTTTGTTCCGAACGCATTCACGGCGACGGCCTACCGGATCGAGAAGCTGGACGGAAGTTTCCGCCTGACCTATCCGGATACTTATTTCCAGATGCCGGAGTTCAAAGAGGAAAAGACGATTGGAAACCTGACCTATAAAGAGCCTGAGGGCTGGGAGATCAAATCGGAGGACAAAGAGAGCGGGACGATCTATATGCCCGATTTCGACGCGCCCGAGATCCTGCTCATGAATGCGATCGAACTTCCGAAGGGCACCTTTGACGAGACCTCGGAGGAGGAACTTTTAAAGGAGATCGCAGACTACTATGCCGGCGAAGAAGAGGCGGTCAATAAAGAGGCTTTCAAGCTGAAGGGAAAAAACGCGCTCCGTTTCGAGATGACGATGGAAGAGGACGGGATCCCCTGTCCGATCGACCTTTACAGTTATATCATCATCGACGGCGACGTATTCTATTATGTCGGTGTCGGCGAGCCTTATCTCGTGGGTGAGGCCAATAAGGCTTTCATGGAAGAACTGGCGGATACGTTCGAATTCGGAAAGACCGCGGACAATGCCGATGCGCAGACCGACGACAAAAAGGATGCGGACGCCGATCAGACGAAGGAAGGCGCGAAGGATACTGCGGACAAAGATGCCGCTTCGGAAAAGAAGGTTCCGACCAGGGCGGAGCTTCAGAGCAAGACCTTCTCTCAGTATATCGAAGCCACGATGACCTATCAGGGCGAGACCTTCACGGATTCGGAGGAGATCGGCCCCGCGAGCTTTACCGCGGATGACCTGAAGCAGTACAACGAAAAGACCGGCCGCCTGGACTATGTATTGAATGAGAACGGCATGGTCATGAATTTCTCGATCACCTTTTCGTATGACAAGAACGGAAAGATCGTATACAGCGGCCCGCTGACCGCGGATTTCAACGGGGAAGGCACCGCTACCGGAACCGTCAGCGGACATGAGTATTGATCAACGGGGTCGAAAGGATTGAAAAATGGATTACACGGCAGGCATAGACATCGGGTCAACGACTGTTAAGATCGCGATCCTGGACGAAGACAGAAAGCTGGTATTTCAGGATTATCGCAGACATTTCGCGGACATCCGGAATACCCTTTACGAACTTTTGTCCGAAGCGCAAAAAACACTCGGTAACGTCACGATCCATCCGATGATCACGGGGTCGGGAGGCCTTACCCTTGCAAAGCACCTTGAGGTCCCCTTCGTACAGGAAGTGATCTCGGTGGCAACGGCACTCTCCGAACTCGCACCGAAAACGGATGTCGCCATCGAACTGGGCGGCGAGGACGCGAAGATCATCTATTTCGAAGACGGAAACGTGGAGCAGCGGATGAACGGGATCTGCGCGGGAGGAACCGGTTCCTTCATCGATCAGATGGCGTCTCTTCTTCAGACGGATGCTTCGGGCCTTAACGAATACGCGAAGAGCTATCAGTCGCTTTATACCATCGCGGCCCGCTGCGGAGTGTTCGCGAAGACCGATATCCAGCCGCTTATCAACGAGGGCGCAACAAGGGAGGATCTTTCCGCGTCGATCTTTCAGGCGGTAGTGAATCAGACGATCTCGGGTCTTGCCTGCGGAAAACCGATCCGTGGACATGTGGCTTTCCTCGGAGGTCCGCTGCATTTCCTTTCCGAACTGCGCGCTGCCTTTATCCGTACACTGAAACTTGACGATGAGCATATCATCGATACCGGAAATTCCCATCTGTTCGCGGCGATCGGCTCCGCGATGAACGCGAAAGAGGATGTTTCCTGCTCCATGGACGACATGGTGCGGAAACTCTCCTCGGATATCCGGATGGAGTTCGAGGTCGCCAGAATGGAGCCTCTGTTCGCCTCCAAGGAAGAGTTTTCGGCTTTTGAAAAACGTCATGCGGGATCATCGGTGGTAAAAGGAGATCTGGCTTCCTATACGGGAAATGCCTATCTCGGCATCGATGCCGGCTCTACGACGACGAAGATCGCCCTCGTTGGAGAAAACGGTCAGCTTCTTTATTCCTTCTATTCCAATAATGACGCGTCTCCTTTAAGGACCGCGATCCGTTCCATCCGGGAGATCAGTGAGATCATACCGGATTCCGTGCGGGTGGTCCGTTCCTGCTCGACCGGATACGGTGAGGCGCTTTTAAAGGCCGCCTTCCTGCTTGATGACGGCGAGGTTGAGACCGTCGCGCATTATTATGCCGCTGCCTTTTTCGATCCGGATGTGGACTGCATCCTCGACATCGGCGGTCAGGATATGAAATGCATCAAGATCAAGAATGAGACCGTGGATTCGGTACAGCTGAACGAGGCCTGTTCTTCGGGCTGCGGCTCCTTTATCGAGACCTTCGCGAGATCGCTTGATCTTTCCGTGGAGGATTTCGCATCCGCGGCGCTTTTCGCACCCCATCCCATCGACCTCGGAACAAGATGTACGGTATTTATGAACAGCAAGGTGAAACAGGCCCAGAAAGAGGGAGCTACGGTACCGGATATCTCCGCGGGCCTTGCCTATTCCGTGATCAAAAACGCACTCTTTAAGGTGATCAAGGTCTCCGATGCTTCGGAACTCGGAAAGAATATCGTGGTGCAGGGCGGCACTTTCTATAACAATGCGGTGCTCCGCGCCTTTGAAAAGATCGCGGGGGTCGAAGCGATCCGTCCCGACATCGCGGGGATCATGGGCGCCTTCGGTGCGGCACTCATAGCGCGCGAGCGTTATGAGGAGGGCTTTAAAACCTCCATGCTTTCCTTTGACGAGATCCTTGATCTGAAATTCGACACTTCCATGGCCAAGTGCAAAGGATGCACGAACAACTGCCGTCTGACGATCAACCGTTTCTCCGGAGGCCGTCAGTATATCTCCGGAAACCGCTGCGAAAGGGGACTGGGACGACAGAAGAACGAAAACAACGTTCCGAATCTTTTCGAGTATAAATTGAAGAGATTCTTCGACTACGAGAGCCTTCCCTCCGATGAGGCATACCGCGGGACGGTGGGGATTCCCCGTGTCCTCAACATGTATGAAAACTATCCTTTCTGGGCGGTCTTTTTCAGGGAACTCGGCTACCGGATCATCCTGTCGCCGGTATCGAACCGGAAAATCTACGAGCTCGGGATCGAATCGATCCCTTCCGAATCGGAATGCTATCCGGCGAAGCTTGCCCACGGACACGTGGCATGGCTGATCCATGAAAAACCGGATTTCATCTTTTATCCGGCCCTTTTCTACGAACGGAAGGAATTCGGCGATGCCAACAATCATTATAACTGCCCCATAGTGACTTCCTATTCCGAGAATATCAAGAACAATGTGGAAGAGATCACGAGGGGCGAAGTGATCCTCAGAAATCCGTTCTTAAGCTTCCGGGATCTTGAGACCGTGACGGAGGCACTTGTTTCGGAGTTTACATCGATCCCTTCCGGGGAGATCATAAAAGCAGCCGAAAAGGGCTGGGCCGAGCTTCAGAGTGCCCACCGGGATATGGAGAAAAAGGGCGAAGAGGTTCTTGCGTATCTGAAAGAGACCGGAAAGCACGGGATCGTACTTGCCGGCAGACCTTATCATACGGATCCCGAGATCAACCACGGTATCCCGGAGCTTATCACCGGCTTTGACATCGCGGTGCTTACCGAGGATTCCGTATCGCATCTCGGGAATGTTGAACGGCCTCTTATTGTATCGGATCAGTGGATGTACCATTCAAGGCTCTATGCCGCCGCAGCCTTTGTAAAGACGAGAGAGGAACTGGATCTTATCCAGTTAAATTCCTTCGGCTGCGGTCTGGACGCGGTGACGACCGACCAGGTGGCGGATATCCTGACGGGCTCCGACAAGATCTATACCTGTCTTAAGATCGATGAGGTCAATAATCTCGGGGCCGCGAGGATCCGGGTGAGGTCCCTGCTTTCGGCCTTAAGGGTAAGGGAGCGTCTTGGAAAGAAGCGGACGATCCGTTCTTCCGCCATCAAAAAGGTTCAGTTTACCGAGGAGATGCGAAAAGACCATACGATCCTCTGCCCCCAGATGTCGCCGATCCATTTCGACCTTATCGGGCCCGCCTTCGAGGCCTGCGGCTATCATTTCGAGGTGCTTGACAATGACGGACACCGCGCGGTGGATGTGGGGTTGAAATATGTGAACAATGATGCCTGCTATCCCTCGCTGATGGTGGTCGGTCAGTTTATGGAAGCCCTGGAGTCCGGAAAATACGATCCGGACAGGACGGCGCTTATCATGACACAGACGGGCGGCGGCTGCCGCGCGACGAACTATGTCGGCTTTATCCGAAGGGCCCTCAGGAAAGCGGGGATGGGGCAGATCCCGGTGATCTCCCTTAATCTCGGCGGGATTGAGTCGAATCCGGGCTTTCACATCAATATGGAACTGCTTTCGAGAGCGGCGTATGCCTGTACCTTCGGGGACATCTTCATGCGCTGTGTTTACCGGATGCGGCCCTATGAAAAGGTGCCGGGCTCCGTGGAAGAGGTTCATCAAAAGTGGCTGAAGCGCTGTGTGGATTTTGTGACAAGGGATCATATGAATCTCTTCGTATTTCGGAAAATGTGCCGGGAGATGGTGGAGGATTTTGACCGGATCCCGATCAGGGAAGACTTAAGAAAGCCCCGTGTGGGCATCGTGGGAGAGATCCTTGTGAAATTCATGCCGGCCGCGAACAATTATCTTGTGGAACTCCTTGAAAAGGAGGGTGCGGAGGCTGTGGTTCCCGACCTGATGGATTTCATGCTCTACTGTTTTTACAATCAGATCTACAAGGCAAAATACCTTGGCATGCCGAAAAAGACGGCACTCATCTCGGAAGGCGGGATCAGGCTGCTTGAGTTTTTGCGAAGCTCGGCGGCATCGGCTCTCCGGCGTTCGGAGCATTTCGTTCCGCCGGCTTCGATCTATGACACGGTGGAAAATGCGAAGACCATCGTAGACATCGGAAATCAGACGGGAGAAGGATGGTTCCTTACCGGAGAGATGATCGAACTCATCCATATGGGAGTACCGAACATCGTCTGCACCCAGCCCTTCGGCTGCCTGCCGAATCATGTGGTGGGCAAGGGCGTGATAAAGGCCCTGAGGAAGGCATATCCGAAGAGCAATATCGTTGCCATCGACTATGATCCGGGAGCTTCCGAGGTGAATCAGCTGAACCGTATCAAGCTGATGCTCTCAACAGCCGTAAAGAACCTCAGGATAACGGACAGTACAGCCGTGGGATAAAAGGCCGTACACTTCCCGGCCACAAGGTCTTGTGCCTTCGGCGGGCATATGGTACAATATGGCATTGACAACAGGGTAAGATACCTTCTGGAGGAGTATATGAAAAAAAGATTTATCGGTATGATCCTTTCGGCAGCTCTTACGGCGGCGCTTGTGCTTGCACCGCTTCCGGTATCTGCCGCAAATACGGTGGACACCGCTTCCGTAAACGGCAGTTCCTCATCGGCGCTCATATTCGGTACCGATGTGATCTATACGGCACAGCTTCCGAAGAAGCCGGCTTCCGATGACGGAAAGATCTATCTTTATGAGCTGAAGACCTATCAGTACAGCATTCCCGACGGGGCTTCCCCCATCGCTTCCGCGGACGTTTCCGACAAGGTGGATCTGACATTCCCGCTCAATCATACAGGCGGGTATTCGAGACTCTATAACAAATTCGTTCTCGCGGTCAAAAGGAACGGGGTTCTGACCCTCGTAAACAACGCGCAGTATATCACGAATCCGGAGGCCTGCGCCACGGAGATAAAGCTTCGCGAGCCGAGGCCGGTGAAGCTTCTTCAGGAAAAGAACGTTTCGAACATCTCTCTTACGGGCGGCGGCGCGCTGACCAATGTGCCTTCCGGTGCCCAGCACGCGGTATTCACGAATACGGATCCTTCGGTCGTGACGGCGGATCCCGGAGCATTGAGGGCGGCAACGGATCCCCATTACGTAAAGAACAATCCGGTGGTTGCCTATATGCTGAACGCGGATGATGATGCCGGAATCGAAGGTCTTATCGCGGATATGACCTATCATGCGTCAAACGGCAACATCCAGGATTTCGTGATCGGCAACGAAGTGAACGAGCGCTGCTGGAACTACATGGACTGGACGGACTGGAACACCTATGTACGCAAATACGTTCAGGCTTTCCGGGTCTGCTATACCGCGATCAAATCCACAAATCCGAACGCCATGGTCTATACGAGCCTTGACCAGGTATGGAACAAGAACCCGCAGGGGGCGGACAGTTATGAATACCTTGACGGGGATGAATTCCTCGCGAAGTTCAATGATATGATCGTCGAAAACGGAAATATCGACTGGAACCTTTCGATCCATCCTTATCCGAACCCGCTTTACTGGGCGAAGTTCTGGGACCCTTCGAGCGTGGCAAACGGCGCTTCCTTTAAGGCGCAGGTGGATAAGAATCAGGTGATCACCTTTGAGAATATGACCGTGATCACGAATCTTCTTTGCACCTCGAAATATCTGAACCGGAGCGGAATGGTACGCGATGTGATCATCGGCGAGATCGGTATGGGCTCCAATGCCGGTGTGGACAATCAGGCGGCGGCGATCTGCGCTTCCTATGCGGCCTTTGAGATGAATCCCTTCGTTACCCAGTATATGTATCTGGAAGTGGATGTGAACGGTTTCTTCCCGACTCTGACAGGTAAGGCCCTCGAAGCCTACAACGCCATGGGCACGCCCGAAGAAGGAAAGTATATGAGCTGGGCTCTCGATCACATCGGGATCAAGGACTGGAAACAGGTGATTCACGGGTATGACTGAACTGGAACGTAAATTCGGGAAATACGCGATCCCGAACCTGCCTCTTTATATCGTGATCTGCTACGGGATCGGATATCTTCTGCAGCTCGCATTTCCTGCGGCGATCGAATATCTGATGCTTAATCCGCAGAAGATCATTTTCAATCTGCAGATCTGGAGACTGATCTCCTGGGTGCTCATACCGCCCGGGAGCTTCAGTATCTTTACTGTGATCACGCTGTATTTTTACTATTCCATCGGACGGAGCCTCGAACAGGTCTGGGGAGTATGGCGTTTTAACGTCTATACGTTCTCGGGCCTTTTATTCACCGTGATCGGGGCTTTTATCCTGTATGCGATAACACCGGGCTCCGTGGGATGGTACATGAACATCTATCCGCGCTATTTTTCCACCTATTACATCAGCATGTCGATCTTTCTGGCATTTGCCACAACGTTTCCCGATATGCAGATCTTCCTTTTCATGATCCTGCCCGTCCGGGTGAAATATCTGGCCGTGATCTACGGGGTGGTGCTTGGATATGAGGTGATAAGCAACGTGCTGGACGGCTCGCCCGCCATGGCGATCGTGGTCGCATCCTCACTTCTTAACTTCGGTATCTTTTTCATAATGAACAAAAGGAGCGGGGGCTTTACACCGAAGCAGATCTTAAGAAGGCACGAATTCAGGAAACGCTCCGAGGCGGGAGTTTATGAGAATCCTCTGTCCGGCAGGGACGGAAGGTCTGCCGGGAGTTCCGCGATCACGCGTCACAAATGCGCGATCTGCGGAAGGACGGATCAGTCGAATCCGGAGCTTTCCTTCCGGTTCTGTTCCAAATGCAACGGCAACTACGAATACTGTGAGGAGCATCTTTTCACGCATACGCACATAAAGTAAGGAGAGGGTATGGAAAACGGATCGGATTTTGACTTTCAAAAGATCCTTGATATTCTGAAAACGGATGAGCATGCGAAAGATATGCTCATTCAGTATTATATGCCGAAAGTACGGGATATAGCAAGGCTCTATACGGGACAGGGGGTTCCGGATGAGGATCTTATCGGGGAAGGATATCTTTCCCTTGTCTCCGGTGTATCGAAACTGGCATCGGAAGAATCCTCCGCGGATGGTGCCGACGGAGCAGAAGATCTTGAAGCGGGGCTTATCCGCGATGTAATGGATGCCATGGAAGCTCTTATACGGGAAGACTTCGATGAACGTGAAAAGGATCTGAAAATGGTTGAGAAGGTTAACTATGTGGCTGAAAAGGCCGGGGAACTTTTCGAAGCCATGGGACGGAAGGTCACCGTCGAAGAACTTGCGGGAGAGGGGGAACTATCCGAGGAACTGATCCGCGAGGCTTTAAGGCTTTCGGGGTCGGGGATCGAGTATCTGGAGATATAGGAATGGGGATCTTTCGGGACGCCATCGGCGAAAAAACTTCATACGAGCCGTATAAGTACATTCAGACGGATACGGCAGTGCTTTACATAGGAGCACGTTATACCTATGAGGAACTTCTCGAGGAGCCGCTTCTTCCTTTTAAGATGAAGGCTGTGATCGCCCAGTATATCCTGAAGGAGTCCGATGCGGGAAACAGTCTGGAGAGTGAACTTTATCATATGAAGGACAGCGGCTTTGTCTATGAGACTTACCGCCAGCTGAAATGCCGGGTAAAAGTTATGGAGCTGAAGGAGAAGAAAGGACGGGGCGGGGACGGAGAGTACCGGGAAAAGGTCTATCCCCTGGAACGTCTTTCGAAGATACCCGTAACGGAAAAAGAAGAGCGGGGATTCGTGATCACGGAGCTTCAGATCTCGAAGCTTTCGCTCATGGGATTTACGGTATAAAAATTTTTTTAAAAATCTCCATAAAAACGGAAACCTTAAAACGTATATCATACATCGGGAGAAAAATATGTTTAAAAACTATGAGATTCTGGAACAGAGAAAAATAACGGATCTTAATTCGGAGGGATATATCCTCCGGCACAAAAAGACCGGCGCAAGGGTGACCATGCTCCTCAACGATGACGAGAACAAGGTGTTCTACATCGGCTTCAGGACGCCGCCCACCGACTCCACGGGCGTTGCCCATATTCTGGAGCATTGCGTGCTCTGCGGATCCGAAAAGTATCCGGTAAAGGATCCCTTTATCGAACTTGCGAAGGGCTCTTTGAACACCTTCCTGAATGCCATGACCTATTCGGACAAGACCGTCTATCCGGTGGCCAGCTGCAACGAGCAGGATTTCCGGAATCTGATGGACGTCTATCTGGATGCGGTATTTCATCCGAACATCTATCGTGAAGAGAAAATCTTCCGGCAGGAAGGACATCATTACGAGATCACCGAGGAAGACGGGGAGCTTACGATCAACGGTGTCGTATATAACGAGATGAAGGGTGCTTTTTCTTCTCCGGATGACGTGGTGGAGAGGGAGATCATGAATTCTCTTTATCCGGACGTGACCTACGGACTTGAATCCGGCGGAGATCCGGACGTGATCCCGTCCCTGACCTATGAAGAGTTTCTTGATTTCCACGCGAAATACTATCATCCGTCGAACAGCTATATCTATCTCTACGGAAATCTGGATCCGGAAAAATACCTGAGCTATCTGGATGAGGAATACCTTTCCCATTATGATCAGCTTGACGTGGATTCGGGAGTGGGTTTCCAGAAACCCTTCGATGCTCCGAAGCGGGTTCTTAAGGAGTATCCCGTCCTTGAAGGGGACGAATCCGCGGAGACCTATCTTACCTGCAATTACTGCCTCGGTACTTCTCTTGACCGGGAGCTTTACATCGCCATCGATGTGCTGGATTATGTGCTCCTGACCGCGCCGGGCGCGATCATCCGGCAGGCACTTCTTGATGCGGGGATCGGGGATGATGTTTATTCCGCGATGGAAACGGGGATCTATCAGCCCTATTTCGGGATCATCGCGAAAAATGCGAAGAAAGAGGATGAGGGACGCTTCCTTTCAATCATAGAAGAAAAGCTGAAGGAGACCGTTAAGAACGGGCTTCCGAAAAAAGCGCTTCTTGCGGCTCTTACCGTACTGGAATTCAAATACCGCGAATCCGATTTCGGGAGCTATCCCCGCGGGCTCATGCTCGGACTTCAGGCGCTGGATTCCTGGCTCTATGATGATGAAAAGCCTTTCCTTCATATCGAGGCGAATGAGACCTACCGTTATCTGAAAGAGCAGATCGACACCGGGTATTTTGAAGAACTGATCCGGAAGTATTTCCTTGAAAATACCCACAGAAGTCTGGTCCTTGTTGCTCCGAAGGAAAACCTTACCGCGATAAAGGATGAGGAATTAAGGGAAAAACTGGCCGCCTACAAGGCATCCCTTTCCGAAGAAGAGGTAAGGAAACTGATCCGGGAAACGAATGAGCTGAAAAAGTATCAGGAGGAACCGGATGATCCCGAGGACATCAAAAAGATCCCGATGCTGAAAAGGAGCGATCTGAGGAAGGAAGGCTATCATACGATAAATGAGGAAAGAGACGCGTCGGGCACGAAAGTGATCATGCATGATCTCTTTACAAACGGCATTGTCTACCTTACCACGTACTTTGAACTGGAGAGATTTCCGGCGGAACTCATATCCTGGATCGGGATTCTCAAGATCGCCTTCGGCCTGGTGGATACGGAGCATTACAGCTACAACGAACTCTATAACGAGATCAATATCACCACCGGAGGACTGTCGATGGATATCAGGACGCTTCCGCTTTATCATGAAAGGGAAAAGGTCCGCAGATTCTTCTATGTAAGGACCAAGGTGCTGAAGGATAAGCGGAAGGATGCCCTTTCGCTGATCCGCGAGATCCTTATGACTTCAAAATTCGAGGATCATAAGCGGCTGCAGGTGATCCTTACTGAGGCGAAGGTAAGACTTCAGGCCGCGCTTGTAAGCTCCGGACACCAGACGGCCCTGGGGCGCGCGCTGAGCTATCTTTCCGAAAACTATGCCATCGACGAACAGCTGAACGGCGTTGAATTCTACCGTTTCCTCTGCGATCTTACGGAACATTTTGATGAGAAAAAGGAGCTGATCACGGGGAAACTGCATGAGGCCGCCGAAGCGATCTTCCGCCCGGAGAATCTGATCGCGTCCGTCACCTGCGACGAAGAGGGCTATGAAGGGCTTGAAGACCTTATCACGGACTGGAAGCAGACTCTGTATACGACGCCCTGCAAAGAAGGCAGGATGACCGCTTCCTTTGAGAAAAAGAACGAAGGCTTTAAGACGGCCGGACTTGTACAGTACGTCTGCCGGGCCGGACTCTATTCGAAAAAGGATCTTCCCTATACGGGAGCGCTGCGCGTCCTGAGGGTGATCTTAAGCTATGATTATCTCTGGAAGCAGGTTCGTGTACTGGGCGGGGCATACGGCTGCATGGTCTCACTGTCAAAAGACGGGAGCGGGGTTCTTGTTTCCTACCGTGATCCGAAACTGAAGGAGACCGTCGATGTTTTTGAAAACGTGGTTTCCTATGTCAGGGATCTGGAACTTGACGAACGACAGGTAACACAGTATATCATCGGGGCACTTGCGGAACTGGATATGCCGCAGACCCCCTGCATTAAGGGAAATACATCCTTTAACGCGTATATTACGGGATTTGGAGATAAAGAGTATCAGAAGGAACGGGATGAACTCCTCGGCGTTGATGAGGAGATCCTGCGCGGGCTGAGCATCTACCTTGAGACGATCCTTGCGGACGAGGCGCTCTGCGTCGTCGGAAACGCGGAAAACGTGGAAAGCTGCAGGGAACTGTTCGGGAGCGTGTCACAGCTTGCGTAAAAGCGTACCGGGAAGGGAGGACCATTATGAAAAAGGTTTCGGAAAGACTGAAAAAAGTGACATTAATGTCAGTATTGTCGACTGCACTGCTGTTGTCGCTTGCTGCCTGCGGAAGTTCTTCTTCAGGAAAGGAAAGCAGCTCCTACGCGAAGAGCTCCGGCGCTTCCGCGGATTCGGCGGCTTATGAAGAGTATGCATACGATGATGCCTACGATACCTATGAAGCGGGATCGGGCAGCACGTCGGGCACGGAAGCACCGGATGTTCCGGATAATTCCAGAAAGCTGATCAAGAACGCCAATCTGACCGTGGAAACGGAAGACTTCGACCCCTGTATCGAGAATATCACGAACCGTGTGAACGCCCTCGGCGGATATATCGAAGACAGTTATATCTATAACGGTTCCACCTACAAGGGCAACGGAGAACTTAAGAGCGCGAATCTTACAATCCGTATCCCCGCGAAGAATCTGGATGCCTTTCTTGACAATGTTGCCGAGTTTTCCAATATCACTTCAAAGAACTATAACGTATCAGATATCACTCTGCAGTATGTGGATCTGGAAGCGAGGCGCGACTCCATAAAGACCCAGCACGGCCGTCTTCTCGAACTAATGGAAAAAGCGGAAACGGTGGAAGACATCATAGCGCTTGAAGAGCGGATCTCGAATCTGGAATATGAACTTGACAGCGCGGAACGCCAGCTCCGGTCTTATGACAATCAGGTGGATTACAGTACCATCACCATGAACGTTGAGCAGGTGGAACGCTATACGCCGACCGAACCCAAGAGCCGCTGGGCGAAGATGGGAGAAGGCTTCGTGAACAGTCTCTATGACGCGGTGGACAATGTGCTCGACTTCCTTGTGAATCTCGTGATCGCGCTTCCGCATCTTATCATCTTCGCGATCTTCGTGCTGATCGTCGTTCTCATTGTACGGGCGATCATCAAACGGAATAAAAAGAAACAGGAAGCAAGAAGGCAGGCCATGATGAGCCCCGTTCCGACGACGTATTTTCCGCCGAAGCCCGCAGTCGGAGCTCCTTCACAGAGTGACTCCGTGTCACCTGTGGGGGAAGGACAGGGCAAAACGGAAAACGGCAACAGCCCGGAAACTTCGGACGATAAGAAGGATAACGGTGAAAAAGCCTGATGGAAAACGAAGGAGAGAAAAAACCTTATAAGTCCGGATTCGTTTCCATCGTCGGGCGTCCGAATGTGGGGAAATCCACACTGATGAATCATCTGATCGGACAGAAGATCGCCATCACATCGGACAAGCCGCAGACGACGAGGAACCGCATCCGGACGGTCTACACCTCCGAGGAGGGGCAGATCGTATTTGTGGACACTCCGGGGATCCATAAGTCAAAGAACCTCCTGGGAGACTATATGGTAAAAGCCGCCGAGGGAATGATCGGTGACTGTGATCTCATCCTCTGGATCACGGAGCCCGTAACGAAGCCCGGAAAGGGAGAACTTGCCATCATTGAGGATCTGAAGACGGCGAAGGTTCCCGTACTCCTTGTCATCAACAAGATCGACACGGTGGACAGAAAAACGCTGATGGAATCCATAGCGGCGCTGAACGAAGCGTTTCAGGCGGCGGAAGTGATTCCCGTCTGTGCGATCCGGAAGGAGAATTTCGACGAACTCCTGAAGTGCATTTTTGCTTATCTTCCCGAGGGCGTTCCCTATTATGACGAGGATACCGTGACAGAGGAGCCGGTAAGGCATATCGCGGCGGAGCT
>JAILLW010000103.1 GCA_024692955.1 Lachnospiraceae bacterium
CTGCCCCGGTTTCCCCGAGTGCAGGAATACGAAGCCGTTCTTTGAAAAGATCGGTGTACCCTGCCCGAAGTGCGGCAAGGACATCGTGATCCGCCGTACCCGAAAGGGCCGCCGCTATTACGGCTGCCTTGGAGCGCCGGACTGTGATTATATGAGCTGGACGAAGCCGAAGGAAGACGGGAACCCGTTGTAAAAGGGGTATTCCTGTGCTAAAATGGAATCGTCCGGTCACGACGGTGAAGGATCGGGCACGGGGGGGATTCGGATGAGCAGTGTACAGTTACTGGACAAGACCAGAAAGATCGGAAAACTTCTGCATTACAATAGCAGCAGCAAGGTCGTTTTTAACGATATCTGTCTTGTTCTCAGCGAGATCCTGACATCAAACGTGCTGGTGATCTCAAGAAAAGGGAAGGTGCTCGGAAGCGGCGAAAGATCCGGAGTCGAGTCGATCACGGAACTGATCGTGCCGAATGTCGGGGATTTCATCGATCCGATGCTGAACGAAAGGCTCCTTTCCATCCTTTCAACGAAGGAAAACGTGAATCTCAAGACGCTGGGATTCGACGAGATCGATATTGACAGGCTCCATGCCATCATCATTCCGATCGTTACGGCCGGAGAGAGGCTCGGAACCCTGTTCATATACAAGGGGAGCAGCCCCTACGAGATCGATGATATCATCCTCTGCGAATACGGAGCGACGGTGGTCGGGCTCGAAATGCTGCGGGCGGTCACGGAAGAGACCGCCGAGGAAGAAAGGAAGCTTCAGGTCATCAAGTCCGCCATCGAGGCGCTTTCCTTCTCGGAGATGGAGGCCATCATCTGCATCTTCGAAGAACTCGGTGGAACGGAAGGAATCCTGGTGGCTTCAAGGATCGCCGACAAAGTCGGGATCACCCGGTCGGTGATCGTAAATGCTCTGCGGAAATTCGAATCAGCCGGAGTCATCGAATCAAGGTCGTCCGGAATGAAGGGGACCTACATCAAGGTACTGAATGACATGATCTTCGACGAGATCGAAAAACTGAAGTCGGGATCCGCGGGACGAAACTGAAGAAAAAGCCAAACTGAATACCGGATTAACGGATTGACAGGTTTAAAAGGATTTATGGGATGCCGCCATAGATCCTTTTTTGCATAATACCGGTACACCTCATATGGTATTATGTAAACGTTACCGACCACTATATCTTGTATTATTTGACGAAAAACACTTGTAATTTAAAATGTATTCACTATAATAGAATAGGGTAGAAAGGGAGAAAAGATGATCAATTCCAATGTTTTTGATTATGTCAATGTACTCCAGAAAGCCGCCGACGCGTCCTGGCAGCGCCATGAGGTTCTGTCCAACAACATCGCGAACGTCAATACCCCCGGCTATAAAAGAAGGGATATCGACTTTGAATCCCAGCTCCGTCAGGCTCTGGGCGAATCCCGCTACGAATCCGTGGATTCCAAGGTAGCGCACTTAAGCTCCAAGGATCTTCGCCCGCGGATCTTCACGGATGCCTCGAATTTTTCCTACCGGATGGACAAAAACAACGTGGACATCGATACCGAGAGCGTGGAGCTTGCGTCCAACCAGTTAAAATACGACGGTCTCGGCACCAGCATCCAGCACGAATTCCAGATGCTGCAGTCGGTGATGAGATCCTCCGGGACATAACACCGGCGCAAGGGCAACCGAAGGCTGAAAGTAAAAGGAGATTCTTATGAGCATATTCAATTCTTTCAATATCAACTCTTCCGGAATGACCGCAGAGCGCTATCGCATGGACGTGATCGCGGAGAATGTGGCGAATGCGAATACGACGAGGACGAAGAACGGCGAGCCCTACCGCAGGAAGATCGTGACCTTCGAGGAAAGGGGAACGACTCCGGACAATTTCGCAAGCTACCTCGGACACGCCACCGAACGCTACCGGGGAAAAGGCGTCAGGGTCGCGGAGGTGACCGAGGACGATTATACCGATATGCATATGGTATATGATCCTTCCCATCCCGATGCGGATGAGAACGGCTATGTGCTTTATCCCAATGTCAACATCGTTACCGAGATGACAAACCTCATCGACGCGTCAAGAGGCTATGAAGCGAATGCGACGGCCTTTAACGCCAGCAAGGCGATCGCCCAGAGAGGGCTTCAGCTGGGCGGCGGCTCATAAGCATAGGACCGGGAGGATGACAGATGGACATTAACAGTTTTTACAATCTGTCCTCCGGCGCGATCCGGAACGCGGCAAAGGAGACTTCGGCGGGACTTCTTGCGGAGCCCGGGTCCTTTGACGGTATCTTTGAAAAAGCGCTGGACAATATAAGGACAACGAATTCCTATATCTCGGATGCCGAGAATGAACAGATCAAATGGGCACTCGGCGAAACGGAGAATACCCACGAACTGACCATCGCCCTGCAGAAGGCGCAGACCGCGCTTCAGTACACGGTGGCGATCCGCGACAAGCTTCTTTCCGCCTATAACAGCATCATGCAGATCCAGGTATAAGCCGGACGGCCAATCATTGAGAGGAAACGATCATGCCTGAACAGATCCAGAATATTCTGAACCGGATAAAGGAGTGGTGGAACAAGTTCACCACAAAGCAGAAGACCTATATCATCGCGGCGGCGGCCGGGGTGATCCTTACCGTGGCGATCCTCGTGACGGTGCTCACGAGACCGCAGTACACATACCTGTATACGGCGGAAACGGCGGCGGAGGGAGCTGAAGTCCGGGACATCCTGGACGGCGAGAGCCTCGACTATAAGGTTTCGAATGACGGCCTGATCTTCCAGATCAACAAGACCCAGCAGGCACAGGCGAATTTCGCGCTCGGATCCAATAATATCCAGGCGGCGGCCTATACCATCGACAACGTGATCGAAGGCGGTTTTTCCACAACGGAAGCCGATAAGCAGAAGAAATACCAGGTCTATATGGAGAAGCAGCTCGGGGCGGACTTCATGTCCAAATTCGCCTTCGTAAAGAGTGCCGTCGTCAAGCTCTATATGCCGGATAACGACGGAACCCTGATCAAGGCGGATGAAGAATCCTCGGCATGGGTGCTGCTCGAACTCGACGGCTCCACGGAAGTGACGCAGGATATGGCCGCGGGTATGGCCCACGCCACGGCGGTGGCCATCGGCAACAAGACGGACGCGAATATCGTGATCATGGATACGGAAGGCAATACCCTCTTTTCCGGCGCGGAGAATTTAAGCAGCTCGGGCCTTGCCTCCTCCCAGATGTCCGTCAAGAGCCAGTGGGAAACGAATATCAAGAATGCCGTCCGCCAGGTGGTGGTCGGAACCGGTGAATTCGACAAGGTCGAGGTAGCCGTCAATCTGAATGTCGATTTCAGCGAATATACGGAAACGGATCATAAATACTATGTGGAGGGGGACCAGTCCCAGGGATACCTCTCGAATGAGAGAACCTACAACTCCGAGGCGGTGAACGGCAATGCGGAAGTGCCGGGAACCGACAGCAACGGCGAAGTTGAATACGAATGGCAGGACAATGACTATTCAAGTTCCTCCGTGGAGGAGCAGGAGAGGAACTATCTTCCGAACGAGAAGATCACGAACAAGAAGACCGGTTCCGGTGCCATTGTCTACCAGGATTCCTCCATTTCTCTTGCCCTCACGAATATCAACGTGGTACGTGAGGAGACCGTAAAGGCCCAGGGACTTCTCGACGGGATCACCTGGGAGGAATACAAGCTTGCGAATGATCAGCGGGAACCCATCGAAGTGGATCAGCGGTTCTACGATATGGTCGCCAAGGCGACGGGATTCCCGGAGGGCAATATTTCGATCGTGGCCTATTCCGAGAATATGTTCCTTGACCGGGAAGGCCTCGGCATCTCAGCCACGGATGTGATGACGGTGCTCCTTATCATCGTGATCCTCGGGCTTCTGCTCTATGTGATCCTCCGGTCCATGAAGACGGAGAAGGAGGAGGAGCAGCCGGAGGAGCTTACCGTGGAGACCCTGCTTCAGTCCACGCCGGAAGCGGAGCTTGAGGACATCTCTACCGAACAGATCTCCGAGACCCGCAGAATGATCGAGAAATTCATTGAAGACAACCCGGAAGCGGCAGCAAACCTGCTTCGCAACTGGCTTGCCGAGGAATGGGGTTAACAGATGGCACGTTACCAGGAGGATACACTGTCGGGACTTCAGAAGGCCGCGATCCTTATGATCGCCCTTGGCCCCGAAAAGTCGGCATTATTATTTAAACATCTGAAAGAAGAAGAGATTGAGGAGCTCACCCTTGAGATTGCGAATACCAGATCGGTATCACAGCAGGCCAAGGAAGAGGTCATCGACGAGTTCTACCAGATCTGCCTTGCGCAGCAGTATATTGCGGAAGGCGGTATTACTTATGCCAAGGAACTGCTGGAAAAATCCTTCGGAAACGACCGGGCGATGGACGTAATCTCGAAGCTCACCGCATCATTGCAGGTAAAGCCTTTCGAATTCGTCCGGAAGACGGATGCGACACAGCTCTTCAACTTTATTCAGGACGAGCATCCCCAGACCATCGCTCTTATTCTGTCCTATCTTCCTGCCGGACAGGCTGCCATGATCGTATCGGCCCTGCCTCCGGACCGCCAGGCGGATGTGGCGAAACGTATCGCGGTCATGGACCGGACCTCGCCGGATGTTATCAAGGAAGTGGAAAAAGTGCTGGAATCGAAACTTGCCTCTCTGGTCAACCAGGATTATACGATCATCGGCGGTGTGGATGCTGTCGTAGAGATCCTGAATACGGTGGACCGGGGAACCGAGAAACATATCATGGAAACCCTCGAGATCGAAGAGCCCGAACTCGCAGACGAGATCCGCAAGAAGATGTTCGTATTCGAAGATATCCTGCTGCTTGACGACCGCGCGATCCAGCGTGTGCTGCGCGATGTGGACAATAACGATCTGGCGACGGCCCTTAAGGGTGCCAACGAGCAGGTGCAGAACGCGATCTTCAAGAACCTCTCGTCGCGTCTGGCCACGATGATCAAGGAAGACATGGAATTCATGGGTCCCGTCAGGATGAAGGACGTGGAAGAAGCCCAGCAGAAGATCGTTTCCGTGATAAGGAAGCTCGAAGACTCCGGCGACATCGTAATCTCCAGAGGCGGAGGTGACGAGATCATTGTCTAATCTGCTGAAGGGATTTTTCGTATCCGTCGATGACGAAAAAAGGGTCGTGGATACGAATGAACGCACCGAAGAATATATCCGCAGGGAAGAAGAAAAAAGGGAGCGGGAGCTTGCCGATGAAATGACCTTTGAAGAGGAGGAGGAAGGCTTCTCCGAAGGACTTTCCGCGGAGAGCCTGGATGCCCTGACCAGCGAGGAAGCCCAGAGCGCGGTGCTGAAGAGCTCCCAGGCGGCGGAAAAGGAAGCCCTGAACGCGGAGCTTGCGGAGATCCGGCAGCAGATCGAAGATGCAAGGGGCGAAGCGGAACGGATTCTGGAGGACGCGAAGAACGAGGCGGAAGCCCATAAGAATCAGATATACGAAGAGGCGAAACAGGCCGGCTATACGGAGGGAACCGCGGCGGGAATGGCTGCCGTGGATTCCATGAAGCAGAAGGTCGAACAGCGGGGGGACGAACTCGAAAGGGAGTATCAGGAAAAGTTCAAAACCCTCGAGCCGCAGTTTATCGACGCACTGACCGATATTTATGAACATATCTTCAAGGTGGATCTGGATTCCTACCGGGATATCGTGGAGCATCTCCTGACGGACACGATCAACAGCGCGGACGAAGCCAGAAATATCCTTGTTCACATCAACCGGGAGGATTTCCCGGGAGTGTCCGAAAAGAAGGAGGAGATCCTGACGGAAACGGGCATGACCTCGGATCATGTGGAATTCATTCCGGATGCCACCCTTCCTCCCGGAGGCTGTATGGTGGAAACGGACAATGGGATCTATGACTGCTCCCTCGGGACGGAATTAAAGGAACTGAAGCAGAAGCTGATGCTTCTTTCCTTTCGCAAAGACTGAATGGAACTGACGATTGACTTTGATAAATACGGTTCCGTCGAAAAAGAACCATTATTCAAGGTCCGGGGCAAGGTGATAAATGCCGTCGGACTGACGATCGAAGCGGCGGGCCCCGTGAGCAAACTCGGGGATCTTTGTTATGTTTATCCGAGCGCCGCGTCTTCGGCCACGGAACCGGCTCTTGCGGAAGTCGTGGGCTTCAGGGACGGGAAGAACCTCCTTATGCCCTATCAGAACGTGGAGGGGATCGGCCCCGGCTCCAGCGTGGAAAACACCGGACAGCCGCTGATGGTGAGGGTGGACGAATCGCTTCTCGGACGGACGCTGGACGGACTCGGACGACCGACGGATGACATTCCGGTGACCGGCGAGGAATACCCCGTGGAAGCGGGAGCGCCGGATCCCATGAAGCGGAAGATCATCTCGGAAGTACTCTCTTTGGGAGTCAAATCGGTGGACGGCCTTATCACCGTGGGAAAGGGCCAGAGGATCGGGATCTTCGCAGGCTCCGGAGTCGGCAAATCCACGATCATGGGAATGTTCGCCCGGAATACAAAGGCGGACATCAACGTGATCGCCCTGATCGGGGAGCGCGGAAGAGAGGTCCGGGAATTCATTGAACGGGATCTCGGTCCGGAAGGCATGAAGCGGTCGGTGGTGGTAGTGGCCACTTCGGACCGGCCGGCACTGGAACGTAAAAAAGCGGCACAGACCGCTACGGCCATCGCGGAGTACTTCCGTGACAAGGGCAAGGATGTCCTCCTTATGATGGACAATACGACGCGCTTCTGCATGGCTCAGAGAGAGATCGGGCTCGCTTCGGGGGAGCCTCCGGTATCGAGAGGCTATCCGCCTTCGGTTTACGCGGAACTTCCGAAACTCCTCGAGCGTGCGGGCTGCGACGATAAAGGCTCCATTACCGGACTTTACGCGGTACTGGTGGACGGCGACGATTTCAATGAGCCGATCACGGATACGGCCCGGTCGATCCTGGACGGGCATATCATGCTGAACCGGAAACTTGCGCAGAAGAACCACTATCCCGCGGTGGATGTCCTCCAGAGCATATCAAGATGCATGTCCCAGGTGGCATCAAAGGAGCACAAGCAGGCGGCGGGAAAACTCCGGAACGTGCTCGCGACCTACAGCGACGCCGAGGATCTGATTAATATCGGAGCCTATAAGGCAGGCTCCAACCCGGGTATCGATTACGCAATCAAAAAGATCAACGCGGTGAACGAGTTTCTGATGCAGCCCACCGACGAGAAAGTGAGCTTTGAAGACACGGTGAGCCGGATGGAGGCGATCTTCGAGGATGGCTAAGTTTATCTACCGGATGCAGAGTATCCTGGAACTCCGGGAAAAACTGGAGGAACAGGCCCGGAACAATTTCGCCGAGGCAAGACTCCGGCTTGATGAGGAGGAGGAAAAGCTCGAGGCTTTGAACGCGCGGCTCCTTGCCTATGAGGAAGAGGGAAGAAGGATCCGGGAAGACCTGCTGGATATCCTGAAACTGAATGAGAATCAGAATGCCGTTGACCGGATGAAGGAGCGGATCGAGCTCCAGAAGATCGAGGTCAACAAGGCGGCCGTGATGCTCGAGGAGGCGAGAATCAATCTCACCGAGGCGATGCAGGAGACCAAGATCCAGAACAAACTGAGGGAAAACGCCTTTGAGGAGTTCAAGAGAGAACTCGTCGCGGAGGAAATGAAGGAAGTCGACGAACTGACAAGTTTTACCTACGGACAGAAACTGAAAGGCTGACGGGCGATGTTTATCGGCCCCGGAAGGTATCCATAAATGGCAGACACCGCAACGGATGCGGTTCTTTCTCCCGAACAGGTCAAAGCGGAGCAGAACCGTCTCAAAGAAGAAAAGAAGAAACTGAAGAAGGAGCAGGCAGACCAGAAAAAGGCCGCGAAAGCCCGGGCGAAGGAGATCGCTTCCCAGGAAGCAAATCTCTACGAAGAGGATGAGCAGGGAAGCGGTTCCGTTTTTATGGTCACGTTCGTGATCGTACTGATCTGGCTCGCGATCCTCTGTCTGGTGGTGAAGCTTGACCTCGGCGGGTTCGGTTCCAATGTCCTTACTCCGATCCTGAAGGATGTGCCTGTCATTAAATACATTCTTCCGAAAGGGACCGAGGCGGAGGTGAGCGAGGATGCTTCCGGGGCATACGGCGGCTATACGAACCTCCGGGAGGCCGTGGACTATATCCATGAGCTGGAACTGGAACTCGAGCGGGCAAACGCCGCAAACACCACGAATTCCGATGACATCAATGCCCTGAAAGCCGAGATAGAGCGTCTGAAGACCTTTGAGGACCAGCAGGTGGAATTCCAGAGGATCAAGACCGAGTTTTACGAGGAAGTGGTCTATGCCGACAACGGTCCGGGCTATGAGGAGTATATCAGATACTTCGAGTCCATGGACCCCGCGACCGCGGAGTATCTGTATAAGCAGGCCGTGGTTCAGAAGGCCGAGACCGATGAGATCAAAAATTACGCGAAGGCATATTCGGAGATGAAGCCGAAGCAGGCAGCGGCGATCTTTGAGAGCATGACGGACAATCTGGATCTGGTGGCAAGGATCCTCAGGGTGATGGATCCGGCGGACCGCGGAAAGATCCTCGGGCAGATGGATCAGGAGATCGCGGCGAGGATCACGAAGATCATGGATCCCGAGTCCTGAAAAACGTTTCCGGGGATATAAAGTTTCGGCAGGAAACGGCCGATAACATATGTGTACCTTGAAAAAACCCATAAAGGAGGAGAGCAAATGACGATCACTTCTGTGAAGGACCAGAACCCGCTCATCAACATGATCGGAACGCAGGCCGCTTCCAAAGCGGACAACGCGAAGAACGATCTGAAGTTCGGAGACATGATGTCGAAGGCTAACAGCGGGCAGGGCAAAACAGATGTCGACAGGAACGATCCTCAGCTTAAGAAAACGGATGCTCCGAAGGGCGAGGCCCTGAAGAACGGGAAGCGGCCGGAAGTGAAGGAAAGCACGCCGGAAAGCCCCGAACAGCCGAAAGAGCTTACCGCGGAAGATGCGGAAAAGATCGAAGAGGCGGCAAAAGAAGCAGTATCCGTGATCGCCGGTGAACTCGGAATCGAAGTCGAAAAAGTACTTGAGGTCATGGAAGACCTGGGACTTGACGAGATCTCGATGCTGGATACACAGAACATCGGCGATGTGGTTCTTGCGCTGAGCAATGAGACGGATCCGATCGCACTTGTCACAAACGAAGAACTTTTTACCGAAGTCAGGGATCTGACCGCCGCGGTGGACGCCATCGTGGAGGATTTGGCGGAAGATATGGACATTGAATTTTCCGATGTTTCCGGGATGATCGGACAGCTTGAAGAAGCTTCCGGATCCCCATCTGAAATGCAAATGAGTGTCAAAGCCGATCCGGAACCCGATAAGGTAAAGGAGGAAAGACCGGTAACTCCCGAAGAACGTATCACGGTGACCGTTAAGACCGGCGGCGAGGAAGCCAGGGTCGAGACCGATAAGAAGGGGAATGTGATACAGACCGAAAGCGTAACGAAGGACCGGAGCGCCGAAGTCGAAAGACCGGAGGAGAGACCGGAGCACCGGGGCGAAGAAAACGATCACGGTGCGGGACAGCACACATTTGCGCAATCCCAGACAGCAATCAATCATCAACTGAATACGGAAACAAACGTTCAGACACCCGAACAGCCCGTGGCGGAAAGCTTCCTTTCCGGGGAGAGCCGCGAGATTATGGATCAGGTGATGAACGGGATGAGGGCGAACCTGCGTCCGCAGATGGATTCCCTGGAGCTCAGCCTCCACCCGGCTTCCCTCGGAAACGTAAAGATCAACCTCATCAACAAAGGCGGCGAGATCACGGCCGAGTTCAAAGTACAGAACGAACTTGTTAAGGAAGTGATCGAAGGACAGCTGAACGACCTCAGGACCTCACTGAGGGACAGCGGAGTGAAGGTGGAAGCCGTGGAAGTCTCGGTCGAGACCTCGGCATTTGACCAGAACCTCTGGCAGGGAGGACAGCAGGATCCCGAGAACACGGGTGATCAGAGACAGCCCGGATCGAGAAGGATCCGCAGGATCAACCTGAATGCCGAAGGCGGGATCGAAGGCGACGACGGCGAAGCCACCGAAGAAGAAACACTGACAGCCGAAATGATGGCGGCAAACGGAAACACCGTGGACTACACGGCATAGAAAGGAGCGGATATGGCAGTAAACGCATTGGTACAGGACGGGAAACTTACGGAAACCGCGGCGCAGACCTCCACGAAGATCTCCCAGACTCCTTCTCCGAACAACGGTTATGACAAGGATGCCTTCCTGCAGCTTCTGGTAGCCCAGATGAAGTATCAGGACCCCATGGAGCCGACGGACAATTCCCAGTACATCACGCAGTACGCCACCTTCTCCCAGGTAGAACAGATGCAGAATATGGCACAGAGCGTGGACCTTTCAAGAGCGTCCTCCATGGTGGGCCAGACCGTACAGATCAGTTCCGAGGACTCCTCGGGCAACGCGCAGCTCGTGGAAGGCGTGGTTGACTACGTGAAATTCGAGAACAACAAGGCTTTCGTGGTGATCAACGGCGAAAGCTACCCCTCGGATTCCGTGACTGCGGTAGTCGATAAATCCTACTACAGTGCGCTGGATGCGGCCAACACCTTTGCGGAGAGCATAGACAGGCTTCCGAGCCTTATGAATCTCAGTATCGGTGACAAGGACACCATCGCGGGACTGTACGAGCTCTACAGCAATATGAGCGATTATGAGAAGGGATTCCTGAACGAATCCTACGCGAAACTTCTGGACACCTACGTGGAGAGGATGAAGGTCCTCATCGAGAACGCGGCAAAGGCGGAACAGGAAAAGGATAAGGAGAACGACTCCGATACATCCGAAGAAGAGGCGATCGGAGAAGTCACCGCATCGGATACACAGAACTCGGTAGAATAAACAGCAAGAATCTGGAGGTTGATATGGATATTAACTCCGCAAGATTTCTTTCAATCGAACAGCTTCAGGACCAGTACCTTCCCCAGAGCGAAAAGCCCTCGAAGGAAAAGCCGGAGGGCCGATCCTTCAGGGAGATCCTCGATGAGCGGACCGCGGAAGAGAGCGTCAAATTTTCGAAGCACGCGGCAAGCCGCCTGAGAACCCGGGACATTTCCCTGACCGAAGAACAGATGGGAAGGCTTTCCGAGGGGGCCCGCAAGGCGGAAGCAAAGGGGATCCGCGAATCCCTGGTCCTGGTGGATGAAATGGCTTTCATCGTGAACGTACCGTCCGGAACGGTGGTAACGGCACTCGAGAAGGAAGAAGCGAACGAAAAGATCTTTACAAACATTGACGGCGCAGTAATAGCATAAAAACAGGAGGACAACCACTATGATGAGATCATTGTATTCTGGAGTTGCAGGTCTTAAGACCCATCAGACCAGAATGTACGTAATCGGTAACAACATCGCGAACGTTAATACAACAGCTTATAAATCCCAGTCCATGACCTTTTCGGATCTGATGTACCAGACCACCCAGGCGGCTTCGGGCGCGAACCCCACCACCGGCGTCGGCGGTGTAAACGCCCGCCAGATCGGTCTCGGCGCGAAGACTTCCGCGATCAAGACCGCCATTACGCAGCAGGGCGCATCCCAGACCACCAACGATCCGTTCGACATCATGATCACGGGTGACGCATTCTTCGTGGTAAGCAACGGTTCCGAGAACCTCTTCACGAGAGACGGTTCCTTCTACGTGGACGGCGCGGGCAATCTGGCCATGACCTCCACCGGTTACAACGTAATGGGATGGCAGACGGATGATCAGGGAACCATCAAGAAGGATACGGTTACCCCTCTCAGGATCATGTCCGCCCAGAATATGACCTATCCCCCCGAGGCTACGGCTCAGGCCCAGTTCTCCGGGATCATCGACTCCAAGGATACGGATCTTACTTCCGGCTCCGGCAAAGTCGTAACCTTTGATTTCTATGACAATCTCGGATACAAATATACGGCAAGGTTCACTCTTTCCGGACCGACGGTGGAAGGAACCGGCGATACCGCGACCAACAACTTCGCTCTGGCCTGTGAAGATGTTCTTGATTCGAAGGGTGAATCCGTGGGAGCCGGCACCATCGGTACCACGACTCTGAAATTCAGCGCATCCACCGGTAAGCTGACGGATCCCACCGGCAATCCCGCCCTTGTGGAATTCGACCCCACGGCCCTGGGACCGAACTTTACCAGCAAGATCAATATCGATGTATCCGGCCTTACGAACTTCAACAACAACGGTTCCTGTTCCCTGGCCTGCACGAGAGGCGATGCGGACGGCAAGTACTCCGGCCGTATGCTGGGCGAGATGTCCGGCATCTCCGTAACGAAGGACGGACGGATCTACGCGGCTTACGACAACGGCATGTCGAAGTGCCTCGGCCAGATCTCCACGGCCTCCTTCGCGAATGCCTCCGGTCTTGAGAAGGCGGGCGACAACCTTTACCGCGCCTCCCAGAACTCCGGCGAGTTCGACGGCATCGGCGAGGATATCACGGTGGGCGGCGGCTACATGAACTCCGGCGTACTGGAAATGTCCAATGTGGATCTCTCCGCGTAGTTCACGGAGATGATCACCACCCAGAGAGGTTTCCAGGCAAATTCCCGTATCATCACGGTATCCGATACGCTGCTTGAGGAACTCACGAACCTGAAGAGGTAAGCGGCTGATAAGCTGAACGGGCTTTTAAGGCACCTGGGGAAATGGCTGCATGCCGTTTCCCCTGAAGTGCATTTCGCACGTCCGGCAGGAGACCGGCAGGGGCCCCGCGCATACGTGCCCGAGGAGGGAAAAACTTGATCGAATTAACGAAACTGAACGGCCAGAAAGTACTCATCAACCCGGACCTCATGGAACTCGTTGAAGAGACCCCGGACACAGTGATCGCCTTCACCACGGGGCGGAAGATTATTGTAAAAGAAAGTAGACAAGAGATTAAAAATCTTGTATTATCTTTTAGAAAAGATATTTTTGGGTTTGGTACCACTATGCCCAAAGATAAGGAGAATGAGTAATTGGATTTAGCGTCTTTAATAGGCTTCGTCGGTTGCTTCGGCATGATCCTGGTCGGGATCGCGACCTCAGCTGGATTCGCCAATATCGGACGTTATGCGGATATTCCTTCGGTCGTTATCACGATCGGAGGCTCTATCTTTGCGACCATGACGATGTTTTCGATGAAGGATTTCGTCGGAAGCTTAAAGACCATAACGATGATCTTCAAGTCGCCGACGGACGATATCGCGGCCATGATCAAAAAGATCATCGATCTTTCGAACGTTGCGCGTAAGGAAGGTCTGCTGTCCCTTGAGGAAGCGGCGGGCGAACTGGACGATGCCTTTATGAAGAAGGGGATCCTCCTCATCGTGGACGGTACGGATCCGGAACTTGTAAGAGGGATCCTGGAGACGGAGATGGTCTCCATTGAGGGCCGCCACAAAGCGAAGATGAAGTTCTGGGACTCCTGGGGAACCATGGGACCGGCCTGGGGTATGATCGGTACCCTGCTGGGTCTCGTTAACATGTTATATGAAATGGACGATCCGTCTTCCATCGGTCCTTCCATGGCGGTAGCTCTGATCACGACCCTTTACGGTTCCGTTCTGGCAAACTGGGTATGTGCCCCCGTTTCCGGAAAACTCGGTGCCAACAACGACAACGAGATGATGATGAAGGAGATCATGATCGAGGGCCTTTTGTCGATACAGGCCGGTGAAAACCCGCGTGTCATCGAAGAGAAACTGAAGTCATTCCTTGCGCCTGCGGAACGCGCGGCCGCTTCCGCGGAAGAGGGAGGTGGAGGAGATGGCTAAGCGAAAGGCTGAAGACCCGCCGAAAGGCTCACCCGCATGGATGTCGACCTTCTCCGATCTGATGAACCTGCTTTTCTGCTTCTTCGTTCTGCTCTTTTCCATGTCGACGGTAGATGCGCAGAAGTTTGAACTGCTGGCAGCGAGTTTCAATCAGACCTTTTCCGTATTTCAGGCCGGCGCCAGCGCCATCGGCGACGGAATGCTGATTTCGAACGGGGTTAGCCAGCTGAACGAGCTGGATAATTATATCAATTCAACGGGCGCGGATGCCGAGGGGGAGATGCTCCCGGAGGATCTGGAATCCGCGATGGAAACCCTGGATGAAGCCGCACTCGCGGAATCCGAGGAAATGGCGGAACTCATCGAGGAGGCACTGGAAGAGGCAAACCTCGAGAAGGAGATCGATGTGGAGTTCACATCCCAGTATGTGGAGCTCACCCTGAACGGAGCCCTGCTGTTTGACTCCGGTTCCGTGGAATTAAAGCAGCAGTCTCTTCCGATGCTCGAGCAGATCGGACGGATTCTGGAACGGTACGCATCCTCCACCATCGAGATCGAGGGACATACGGACAATGTTCCCATGTCGGGCAGCAAGTATTCGAACAATGATGAGCTGTCTTCGGGCCGGGCACTTTCCGTATTTTACTATCTGAAAGACACGACGGATCTTGATATGAGCAAGATCAAGCACGCCGGCCGCGGCGAGTACGTACCCATCGCGGACAATTCCACCCCGGAGGGCAGATCCAAGAACCGGCGGGTGGAGATCCGGATCTACAATTCGCTGTCACAGTATTGAGGAGAAACTATGAAAAAGAATCTGATTTCCGTTGGAATCCTGGCACTGATCATCGTGAATTGCGTACTGACCGGGATCATGATGTTCAGCGTGATCAGCACGAACAAAAAGACGGCGGCGCTGGTTTCCGATATCGCCACCGCGATCAATCTGGAGCTTGAGGATGCGTCGGTAGCCGAGAGTGAGCCGAAAAAGCAGCTTTCCATCGCGGATATCGCCTCGGCCACCATTTCGGATATGAACATTCCGCTGAAATCCAACGGTGACGGAAAAGCGCATATGGGCGTGGTCTCCGTTACGTTTTCGCTTGATACCACACATGAGGATTACAAGACCTACGGAGCAACCTTCCTTGATAACGAAGACCTCATCAAGGGAAAGATCATCGAGATCGTTTCCGCTTATACGATCGACGAGGCGAATGACAAGAAGCCCGAGATGTGCTCCAAGATCCTGAGCGCGGTTCAGACCCTGTTCGGTTCCGAATTCGTGTTCGATGTATCATTCAGTTACGCCTATTTCCAGTAACGGCCTTAGCGAGGTGAAGCAGTGGGCGAGGTACTGTCGCAAAGTGAAATAGATAATCTGCTCGCAGCCCTGACGACCGGTGAGATCGACGCGAGTGAACTGGAGGAATCTTCGCAGAAACAGGTCACGGATTATGACTTTAAACGGCCCGCGAAGTTCTCCAAGGAGCATCTGCGCACGCTGGAGATCATTTATGAGAACTACGGACGTCTGATCTCGACGAACCTGCCGCTGTATCTTCGAAAATCCGTGCAGACTACGGTGGCGTCCTCTGAGACGGTTACGTTTTCCGAGTTTTCCAACGCCCTTTCCAATCCGGTCATCCTGGGGATCATAGATTTTAAGCCCCTTAGCGGGAATATCATCATCGAGCTTTCGCCGAATCTGGGATTCGCGATGATCGACCGGATGCTGGGAGGCCCCGGCCTTCCCCTTGAGAAGAACCGGGATTTTTCCGAGATCGAGATGACGATCATCGAGAAACTGATGATCCTGTGTATGCAGCTGATGAAGGATCCCTGGAAAAACGTGGTCGATATCGATCCCATTATGGAGAGGATCGAGACCAACGCGCAGTTCGCGCAGATCATACCGCCTTCGGATATGATCGCCATCGTGACGATGAACATCCGGATCGGTGAGACCGAAGGCTTTATGAATATCTGTCTGCCGTTCTTCACACTGGAGGACGTGATGGACAAGCTGAACACGAAGTACTGGTTCGCCAGCATGCAGGAAGAGGATTCCACGGATTATGAGGAATACCTCGAGGCAATGATCAAACGTGTGGACGTACCGGTACGGGCCGTGCTCGGAACGAGCGCGATCTCGGTAAACGAATTCCTCGGACTTGTGCCCGGGGATGTGATCAGGCTGAACACCACAGTGGAGTCGGAAATGAACGTATATGTGGGAAATATCCGCAAGTTTACGGCCATGCCCGGCTCGAGCAAGGATAAATATGCCGTACGCGTGACGTCGGTAATCAGAGAGGAGGAGTAAGGCATGGATGGTATGCTGTCACAGGACGAGATAAATGCTTTACTTTCCGGTATGGATCTGTCGGGCGATTCCGGAGCCGCTCCGGCCGCCGATGCATCGCCTGCCGATGCGCCCGCGCCTTCCGCAGAAACAGGTGAGATCGATGAGTCGCTGCTTTCCCCGGAAGAACAGGATGCGATCGGCGAGATAGCCAATATCAGTATGGGGTCAAGCGCCACGACGCTGTATTCCCTCGTGAACCGCAAGGTAAACATCACGACGCCGGAGGTATGTCTGGCGAACTGGAGTACGGTGATCGAGGACTATCAGCGGCCCTGCGTTTTCATACAGATCAAATACACCGTGGGGCTTGACGGCTCCAACATCATGGTCCTGAAGGAACATGACGTAAAGGTGATCACCGATCTGATGATGGGCGGCGACGGAACCAATACGGACGGAGAACTCGGGGAACTGCATCTGAGCGCAATTTCCGAAGCCATGAACCAGATGATGGGTGCCGCCGCGACTTCACTCTCCACGATGCTTGGGAAGATGATCGACATTTCGCCGCCGGAAGCCTCTCTGGTGGATCTTACCGAGATCATGGAGCCGGGACAGGTGGCGGAATTCCTGGCAGGGACTTTCGCGAAGATCTCTTTCCGGATGCAGATCGACGACGACCTTGTGGATTCGACGATCATGCAGCTTTATCCCATCGATTTCGCTAAGGAGCTTTACAATACCTTCGCGAATCCGGCGGGATCCGAACCGGAACCGGAGCCTGCACCCGCCCCCGCACCGGAACCCGCGCCCGCGCCTGCGCCGGGACCCGCTCCGATGCCCCAGCCGGCACCCATGCCGGATCAGGGAATGCCTCAGGGCTATCCGCCTCCGGGTTATCCGCCTCAGGGTTATGCAATGCCTTATCCGCAGCCCTACCCGATGCCGCAGATGAATATGAATATCCAGCCTGCGCAGTTCACGAACTTCTCGCCGGATTATTCCACTCTGCCGGGTGCGGAGAACATCGGGATAATCAAGGACGTGCCGCTTGAGGTTACGGTGGAACTCGGCCGGACCCGAAAGTCGATTGCGGAAATCCTTGACTTTGCCCCCGGAACTATTATAGAATTAGATAAGATTGCCGGAGAGCCGATTGATGTACTTGTAAACGGCAAGTTCGTTGCCAAGGGCGAAGTGGTAGTCATTGAAGAAAGTTTTGGTATTCGGGTCACCGAAATAACAAATACAAACTAATAGGAGAATTCAAAATGGCAAAGAACATCTTAATTGTTGACGATGCAGCATTTATGCGAATGATGATTAAGGACATCTTATCGAAGAACGGCTACAACGTTGTCGGTGAGGCCGAAAACGGTGCCAAGGCTTTTGATAAGTACAATGAGCTTCATCCGGATCTTGTGCTGATGGACATTACGATGCCTGAGCTTGATGGGATCGCCGCTCTGAAGAAGATCAAAGGTGCGGATCCCAATGCGCTCATCATCATGTGTTCCGCTATGGGTCAGCAGGCCATGGTTATTGAGGCGATCCAGTCTGGCGCGAAGGACTTTATCGTGAAGCCTTTCCAGGCGGACAGAGTGCTGGAGGCTGTGAAAAAGGTAGTCGGCTGATGCTTCTTGCGACAACCCGGGGGACGGACAGTGTACTTCAGTTCATCACCGTTCTTCTGCTTTTCTTCTTCGTCCTTCTGATCACATGGGTCACGGTCAGGATCATCGCCAGATGGCAGAAGGGACAGACCGCCGGGGGGAATATCGAAATCATAGAGACGCGATCGGTGGGAAACAACAAATTCCTTGCCATCGTCCGGGTGGGGAGCCGGTATCTGCTGGTCGCCCTCGGAAAAGACGAAGTCAATATGCTGACGGAACTTGATCCGGATGATCTTGTTCCCGGGAAGGAGGAGACCGAAGCACCATCCTTCGCATCCATCCTTGACAAAGTCAAAAACCTGAAAAAATGAAAAAGATCATGAAGATCATATGCCTGCCCATATTGGCGGGCATATTGATTATCTGCCTTTCCAATTCCACATATGCAGCCGGACCCGATACCCTTGATACGGGAGGCCTTACCGGCGAGACGACCACCAGAACGAACATAGAGGAGCCGGGGGCTTCCGAATCCGAGGAAGAACTCGGGGAACTCAATATCGCCAACGCGATTACGATCTCCGTGGGCGGTGACAACGGCTCGGTAAGCGGGACCTTAAGGGTCCTTGTCATCCTTACCCTGCTTTCCATCATTCCGCTTCTGCTCATCATGCTGACGAGCTTTACGCGGATCCTTATCGTACTTCATTTTACGAGAGCGGCCCTGAGCACGCAGACCGCGCCGCCGAATCAGGTTCTGATCGGCCTTGCGGTATTCCTTACGATCTTTATCATGCGGCCCACCTTCAATACGGTCTATACCGAGGCCATCGTACCCTTTGACAGGGGCGAGATCACCCAGGAGGAATTCGTGGATAAGGCCATTACGCCTTTCCGGGAGTTCATGTATCCACAGACCTATACGAAGAATGTCCGCACCTTCCTTGAGATCAGCGGAGATGAATGGGACGGAACCCTTGAGGGTCTGCCCACGGAAGTCCTGGTGGCGAGTTTCATCGTGTCGGAACTTACCCGCTCCTTCATCATCGGTTTCCTGATCTATATTCCCTTTATCGTGATCGATATGGTAGTGGCTTCGTCGCTGATGTCAATGGGTATGATGATGCTGCCGCCCACCACGATCTCCATGCCGTTCAAGATCCTTCTTTTCGTGCTTGCGGACGGCTGGAACCTGATCATCGTGAACCTGGTCAAGACTTTCTATTAGCCGCCTTATCTTGTGTTTTGGCTTGAATGTGAATGCAAGATGTTGTACTATTACACTGAATGACCCTCTTTCGGGGCTGTTTGAAAAGGAGATACCATGGGCGTTGAAGAAGTAACCATGATCGCGCAGGAGGCACTGTTTACCATCGTGAAGACGGCGGCGCCGGTGCTCATCGTTTCGCTTGTGATCGGTCTTACGGTCAGCATCTTTCAGACCGTGACCTCGATCCAGGAGCAGACCCTCACCTTTGTTCCGAAGGTGATCGGGATCTTTGCGACCCTGATGATCCTCGGACACTGGATGCTCAATAATATGGCGGGGTTCATGCAGACCCTCTGGTCCGACTTCTCCCTTTACGTAAGGTAAGACGGGATGATAGATCTTTCCTTTACCTACGGGGATCTGGAACTCTTTCTGCTGGTGCTTATGCGGACGGCGAGCTTCATTTTCATCGCGCCGTTCTTTCATATGACCAATACGCCCCGGAACATCCGGATCGGCTTCGCGCTGATCCTGTCCGTCATCGTTTACGGGCTGATCCCCCATACGATGCCGGAATATCATACACTTATTGAATATACCGTGATCGTGCTGAAGGAGGTCATAACGGGACTTCTTGTGGGACTCGGCGCGAATCTGTGCACTTATATCGTACAGTTCGCCGGACACCTCGCCGACATGGAAATGGGACTTTCCATGGCATCCCTTATGGATCCGGCCACCAGGCAGCAGACCACGATCTCCGGGATCTATTACAACTATATGATCATGCTGCTCCTCATCATTTCGGGGATGCAGAATTACCTGATCCGTGCCTTTGTGGAAACCTATGAACTGATCCCGGTAAACGGACAGGTATTTCAGATGCACAGGCTCCTTAATTCCATCACCTCGTTCATGGGCCGGTACATTCTGATCGGTTTCAGGATCTGCCTTCCGATCTTCTGTACCATGATCCTGCTGAATGCGGTGCTCGGGGTCCTGGCCAAGGTATCCCCTCAGCTGAACATGTTCGCGGTGGGAATGCAGATCAAGGTGCTGGTGGGGATCAGCGTTCTGTTCCTTACCGTGGCGCTCCTGCCGAAAGCGGCTGATATGATCTATACGGAAATGAAGACCATGGTGGCAAGTATGGTCGAAGGAATGTCCCCGACCTGATGACAGGCGGTGCCCTGATATGACGGATACTTTGATGTTGCGGTACAATCTGCAGTTTTTCGCGAAGGACGGCCCCGGCGGAGAAAAGACCGAGGAGCCCACGTCGAAGAAACTGAAGGACGCCCGGAAAGACGGCCAGGTCGCCAAATCCAAGGAAATCGCGAACGCGGCTACGATCCTTGCCATGTTTCTGCTGATCCGGATCTATCTGGGGACTCTGGGCACGAATTTTATGGGGTTCTTTTCCTATATGTACGGGATCATTCCGGATACGATCAGACATTATGACGGCGAGATCCCGAGCCTTTCCATTGTCGGCGCGGTACGGACGGGGATGATACGGCTGCTTCTTATGGTGGCGCCCTTCCTGCTGACGGCTTTCGGGATCGCCTTTGTGTCAGACCTCGTACAGGTGAAGTGGGAACCGACCACCAAACCGCTGAAGCCGAAGTTCAAGAATCTGAACCCGGTCAACGGCGTAAAGCGGATCTTTTCCATGAATTCGCTGATCAATCTGCTGAAGTCGCTGCTGAAGCTGATTCTCGTCGGAGCGGTGGTCTATTCCTATGTGAAGGGGATCATAAACGGGATATATGGGCTCTACGACCTCACCCTGAAACAGGTCATCGGACTTCTGGGGCAGATCGTAACGGACCTGGGGATCCGGATTGCGGCGGTATATATCATCATTGCGGCCGCGGACTACGGTTATCAGAAGTGGAAATTCCACGAAGACATGAAGATGACCAAGCAGGAGGTCAAAGATGAGTTCAAGACTTACGAAGGTGATCCGCAGATCAAGGGCAAGCAGCGCCAGAGGATGAGAGAAGCCTCCATGCGGCGTATGATGCAGGAACTCCCCAGCGCGGACGTGGTGATCACGAACCCCACCCATTACGCGGTGGCGATCCGCTATGACAGAGGCTCCGACGACGCGCCTTTCGTGATCGCGAAGGGGGCCGATTACCTGGCCCAGAAGATCAGGGAAGTGGCAAAGGAGCACGAGATATATATTTACGAAGACAAGCCGCTTGCGCGTATGCTTTACGCGAATGTGGATCTTATGATGCCGATCCCGCCGGAACTGTATGAGGCGGTGGCCAATGTACTGGCGTTCGTATATCAGATCGAGGGACGCCTTGAAAAGACCGGATAAGTAAAGGAGCATTTTAAGCCGACATGAAAATGTCAAAAGCGGATATCGGCGTAGCCGCTTATATGGTAGCCGCGTTTGTTATGATGATCGTAACGATCCCGAGCTGGCTTCTGGACATCCTGCTCGGGTGCAATATCGCGGTGGCTTTCACGGTCCTCTTTACGGCCATGTTCTCCGTAGAGGTCCTTGACATGTCCTTTTATCCGACCATGCTCCTTTTCACCACGATCTTCCGGATCGCTCTTAACATCTCATCGACGAAACTGATCCTGACCACCGGGAATCCCGGAAACGTTGTGGCAACCTTCGGAAGCTATGTGGGCGGAGGCGACCTGATCGTCGGGACGATCGTATTCGTCATTCTTCTTGTGGTCCAGTTCATGGTGATCAACAAAGGTTCCGAACGTGTGGCTGAAGTTACGGCGAGATTCACGCTGGACGCGATGCCCGGTAAACAGATGGCGATCGACGCGGACCTGAATACAGGTGCCATCGATGATGCGGAAGCCAAGAGGCGCCGTGACAAGATCCAGGAGGAGTCCTCCTTCTTCGGTTCCATGGACGGTGCCGTGAAGTACGTTAAGGGAGATGCCACCGCGGGCCTGATCATTACCGCGGTCAACGTGGTCGGCGGGATCGCCATGGGCGTTCTCCGACAGAATATGGATTTCGCCACGGCGCTCAACAAATTTGTGGTCCTGACCATCGGCGACGGCCTGGTATCCCAGATCCCTTCGCTGCTGATCTCGCTGTCCACGGGTATCCTTGTAACGAAGGGCTCCAAGGATGCGGACTTCGGCTCCGTACTCCTGAAGCAGCTCTTCGGGATCCCGAAAGCCCTCTACCTTACCGGAGCGATCCTCTGTCTTCTCGGGATCGTGACCCCGCTGAATACCATCATCTTCCTGGCTCTGGGACTGATCTTCATTCTGGTGGGACGGTCCATGCAGGGCCATATGGAGACGGCCGGGATCGAGCAGGAGGTCAGCGTGGAGGAAGCGGCGGCCGAGGAGATCCGTCAGCCGGAGAATGTCAATTCCCTGCTTCAGGTGGATCCCATCGAACTCGAATTCGGCTACGGGATCATTCCCCTTGCCGATGTTAATCAGGGCGGGGACCTTCTTGACCGCGTGGTAATGATAAGACGGCAGATCGCCCTTGAACTCGGTACCGTGGTGCCGATCATCCGTCTTAGGGATAATATCCAGCTGAATCCGAATCAGTATATCATCAAGATCAAGGGAATTCAGGTCTCCGAAGGCGAGATCATGTTTGACCATTATATGGCTCTGAAACCGGGGGATGTGACGGAGGAGATCGCCGGGATCGAAACCATGGAGCCCTCCTATCATCTGCCCGCCGTCTGGATCACGGAAAATCAGAGAGAACGTGCGGAATCGGCCGGATACACGGTAGTGGACCCGCCGTCCATCATCGCCACGCATCTGACCGAGATCATCAGGGAATATATCGCCGAACTCCTTTCCCGCCAGGATGTGCAGAATCTGGTGGACAACCTCCGGGAATCCAATCCTTCCCTTGTGGAGGAGCTGGTTCCGAAGCTCCTCGGCCTTGGCGAGGTGCAGAAGGTCCTTCAGAATCTTCTGCGTGAGGGGATCTCCATCAGGGACCTGCTTACGATCTTTGAGACGCTGGCGGATTACGCGACCACGACAAGGGATACGGATATCCTCACCGAATATGTGCGTCAGGCCCTGAAGCGGGCCATCTCCGGAAAGTTCTTCCCGCCGAATGAGATCACCAGCGTCGTGACCCTCGATCCGCAGATCGAACAGGAGATCATGGCATCCGTCAAGCAGACGGAGACGGGCGCCTATCTGAATCTTGATCCGGAAAAGACGCGGGCTATTTTGGATTCCGTGGGGAAAGAGATCCAGAAGCTTGAGAATATGGGAAAGAATCCGATCGTGATCACTTCTCCGATCGTCCGTATGTATTTCAAACGGCTGACCGAGGACAACTACAGGGATTTGATCGTGGTTTCATATAATGAGATAGACAGTAACGTCGAATTACAATCGGTAGGTATGGTGACGGCATGATCATGAAGAAGTTTCAGGGCAGGACCCGTGAGGAGGCATTGGACCTCGCAATCAAGGAGCTCGGCCCGGATGTGGTGGAAATGAATTATCGCCCGGTCAAAAGAAAAGGTCTGCTGGGATTTCTGAAGCCCCAGGAGATTGAGGTGACCGTGGGCCTTGAAGAGGAAAGCGTACGTCAGCCCGACCGCGCCATCAGCGAAGCAATCGCGGGGGTACGGAAGGCGGCGGAGCGGCAGATCCGGGAAGAAGAACCGAGAAATGTGCGCTCGGCCCTGGAAACTCTGACGGAGGCTTCCAAACGGCTGAATAATCCAAGGTCCGGAAATACCGGCCGGATCGACATCAAGATCCCGGAGACGGACGGTTCTTCCGATCCCGGATCCCTTCTTTCGGAAGGAACGGCTTCTCCCGGCTATCATAAGACCGGCGTGGAGGAAGGCCGCACTTTCCCGCAGAAAAACGGCAGCAGCGTGATCGAGGAGAAGATCGATTCCCTTCA
>JAILLW010000124.1 GCA_024692955.1 Lachnospiraceae bacterium
CGCAACACATTTCGATCTAAGCCGCGCCCCGCTGATGTGTTGCGGATCAAGAAAGTCGTCGTTCGCAACACATTCCGATCTAAACCGCGCACCGCTGATGTGTTGCGGATCAAGGAAATCGTCGTTCGCAACACATTTCGATCTAAGCCGCGCACCGCTGATGTGTTGCGGATCAGGAAAATCGTCTTTCGCAACACATTCCGATCTAAGCCGCGCCCCGCTGGTGTGTTGCGGATCAAGGAAATCGTCTTTCGCAACACATTTCGATCTAAGCCGCGCCCCGCTGATGTGTTGCGGATCAAGGAAATCGTCGTTCGCAACACATTTCGATCTAAGCCGCGCCCCGCTGATGTGTTGCGGATCAAGAAAGTCGTCGTTCGCAACACATTCCCAAGCTGCTTCCCACCAAATCACAGAATCCAAGAAAAAGCGGGAAGGCTTGCCCGGAAGCACCCCGTAAGTAACTTGCAAATCTAAGAAACAGCTGCTCGCAGCAAAAACCATACTCTCCGCAAAAGCAAGTTTGTTATGCGCCCGCCTCCATCTGAAAATGACCCACTACACCCGTCCCCGAGGGCCAAAATCGGAAAAATGACCCACTACCCCCGTCCCCGGGGGTCATTCCAGGCTTTCCGGAAACACAAAATGACCCACTACCCCCGTCCCCGAGGGCCAAAATCGGGAAAATGACCCACTAACCCCGTCCCCGGGGGTCATTCCAGGGGATTAGAGGCGGCGCATCAGAGCGGCCCCTTCGTTTTTGAGGTACTTCTCCATTTCCCGGTAATTGGGAAGAATGCCCGCTACGATCCCATAGAAGCGCGGAGAATGATTCATCTCCAGACGGTGGGCGAGTTCATGGACCACGATATAATCCACCACCTCAGGAGGCATGAGCATTAAAAGACAGTTGAAATTTAGATTCCCTTTGGAAGAACAGCTGCCCCAGCGGGAATGCTGGGTACGGATGGAGATCCTGCCGTAGGATACATGAAGTATGGGCGCATAGTATCTGACCCTTTCGGGTATCACCACCATGGCCTTTCTCTTCAGCTGGCGGACCTCTTCCGCCGTGAGTTTTTCCGTCTCCTCCGGCGGCCTTCCCGCCTCTTCTTCAAGCCTGTTCAGGATCCGCCGGCGGTTTTTCAGGATCCAGGCTTCCTTTTCCGTAAGGATCCGCTCGATTTCCCGCAGGGATACCCGTTCCGGAGCCCTTACCGTAACGGCGGCATCCGGTCCGATCTCGATCCCCACGGTCTTTCTTTTTGAACGGACTATACGATATTCGATATTCATCCCTTATTCTTCATGGCTTCCCGTTTACGGAGCGTCGGATCCAGGATCTTTTTCCGAATCCGGAGCGACTTCGGTGTCACCTCCAGCAGTTCATCCGTATCGATGAAATCAAGGGCCTGCTCCAGCGAAAGGACTCTCGGAGGTGTAAGCCTCAGAGCCTCGTCGGCGCTCGAGGATCTCGTATTCGTAAGCTGCTTTTTGCGGCAGACGTTGAGTTCGATGTCCTCATCCTTTCCGTTCTGGCCGACCACCATACCGGAATAGACCTTCGTGCCGGGGCCGATAAAGAGCGTGCCCCTCTCCTGCGCGTTGAAGAGCCCGTAAGTGACGGCCTCACCGGGTTCATAGGCGATAAGGGATCCCTGCTTGCGATACTGGATATCCCCTTTATAAGGAGCGTAGCCGTCAAAGATCGTATTCATGATCCCGTTTCCCTTCGTATCGGTAAGGAACTCCCCGCGATAGCCGATGAGCCCTCTGGACGGGATCGAGAATTCCAGCCGCGTATAGTTGCCGCTGGCACTTCCCATGGATTTAAGTTCGCCCTTTCTCTGGGAAAGCTTTTCGATGACCGAGCCGGAGAATTCTTCCGGAACATCCACATAACAGAGTTCCATGGGCTCGAGCCGCTTCCCGTTTTCATCCTCACGGTAAATGACCTCGGCCTTGCTGACCGCGAATTCGTAGCCTTCTCTGCGCATCGTTTCAATAAGGACGGAAAGATGAAGCTCCCCGCGTCCGGAAACCTTAAAGGCTTCCGTGGTATCCGTTTCCTCCACCCGGAGAGACACGTCCGTATTGAGTTCGCGGAACAGTCTGTCGCGAATGTGGCGGCTCGTCACGTATTTTCCTTCCGTGCCGGCAAGCGGCGAATCGTTCACGATGAAATTCATCGCAATGGTAGGCTCCGAGATCTTCTGGAACGGAATGGGCCGCACCGCATCCGGAGAGCAGAGTGTGTCTCCGATGTGAATGTCCGAGATCCCCGAGATCGCAACGATGGAACCGACCGAAGCTTCCCGCACTTCTACTTTATTCAGCCCGTCAAACTCATAAAGCTTGCTGACCTTAACCTTCCTCTGGGTATCCGGATCGTGATGGTTTACGATCACGACCTCCTGGTTTACTTTTATGACACCATTGTCAACTTTTCCGACACCGATCCTGCCGACATACTCATTGTAGTCGATGGTGCTGATGAGTACCTGGGTGCCGGCATCGGGATCTCCTTCCGGTGCGGGGATCGCATTCAGGATCGTCTCGAAAAGAGGGACCATGTTTTCTCCCGGCTGATCGGGATCAAGGGAAGCCGTCCCGGTCTTCGCGGAGGCGTAGACAAAGGGACAGTCAAGCTGAGACTCATCTGCATCAAGATCAAGGAAAAGCTCAAGGACTTCATCCACAACTTCCTTCGGACGTCCCTCCGGCCGGTCGATCTTGTTCACGCAGACAATGACCGGAAGCTTCATCTCCAGTGCTTTTCGAAGCACGAACTTCGTCTGCGGCATCGCGCCTTCAAACGCATCCACCACAAGGATCACGCCGTTCACCATCTTGAGAACCCGCTCCACCTCTCCGCCGAAGTCCGCATGTCCCGGCGTGTCGACGATATTGATCTTCACTCCCTTATAGGTTACCGCTGTATTCTTGGAAAGGATCGTGATCCCGCGCTCTCTCTCGATCGCGTTGGAATCCATGATCCGCTCCCCCACGTCCTGATTCTCGCGGAAAACCCCGCTCTGTTTCAAAAGTTCATCCACCAGCGTCGTCTTTCCGTGATCGACATGGGCGATGATCGCGATATTCCTCACATCTTCTCTTTTCATAAATAATACTCCTCAAAACATCCGAAATTGCCGGAAGAAAGTATATCACCCCGCTCCCGATGTGGCAAGGGCGGGTTTTTCACCCGCCCCGTTTTTCCTCATTGCTTTTTCTGCCCGGTTCTTTTCTTTCCGGAAACTAATACAGCTCTTCCCGGATCTTTCTCATCCTCGCCCACACATTATCCCCGAAGTTGCTGAGCAGGACCGAGATCATTCCGTTGTCCGGATTGTATTCCGAGATGGCGCTCACGCCGTCGTCGCTTCCCTGCATATATACATAGTCCCGGCCCTGCGGATTGTCGATGATCCAGATGCCGAAGCCGTAATATCCCTCCTCCGGGTCCTTCCCGTCTCCGCTCTGCTTTGAGAACATCCGTGTCACCGTTTCTTCGGAAAGAAGTCTTTGCCCGATAAGCCCCTTCCATAATTTCACAAGATCCCCCACCGTGACGAAGGCCCCTCCGTCGCCGGTGCCCTTGGCCCCGACGGAATAGATATTCGTGCGGTAATCATCCGTCTCCGGACAATAGATGTAACTGTTCGCGCATTTCGAAGGCAGCCTGTCAAAGGAAAAATACCCTGTGGAACGCATATCGCATTTATCAAATACATTCTGCTTAAGATACCCGTCAAAATCCATACCCGTGACCTTTTCAAGGATCAGCCCGAGCAGAACGTAGCCGCTGTTATTGTACTGAAACCTCTCTCCCCTTTTGTACATCATCGGTTTATCGATGAACAGCGGAAGCATGTCTTTATTATGCCGGATCCTGTAATTGGGATAATCGGTCCACAGTGCCTCATAATCATCCATTACGGATTCGTCAAAGTAGTCCGGAACTCCGGAAGTATGATCAAGAAGCTGTTTCACGGTCACTTCGGGGTCGATGCCTTTCAGGTCAAAATCAAGGATCTTTCCCAGTGTATCTTCATACCCCAGTTTCCCCGCTTCGATCAGCTGAAGGATCCCCACCGCCACAAAGGTCTTGCTCATGGAAGCGCAGGCGAATCTTGTTTCGGGCGTATTCGGTATTCCGTTCGCAAGATCCGCGAATCCGCCGCAGTAATCGAGAAGCACCTCCTCATCCCTTATGATATAAGCGTTTCCCCTGAAATCCTTATCCATTTCAAATTTCATATTCATGCCCCGTTTCTCCCGTACCTTTTACTGCCCGGTCAGGCTCCGTAATCGTTCAAAGCTCCTTTTCATAGCACAGAAAATCCTCATCATAGAGTCTGCACTCTCCGACATTCCGGAAGCCGAATACCGCATAGGAACGGATCGCCTTTTCATTGTGTTTTCCGACAAGGATATGAATGCCCCGGAAGCCGCGCCGCCTGAGTTCGTCCATGCCGAACTTCAACATGATCCTGCCAAGGCCCTTATTCTGCTCTTCGGGAAGGACAGCAAGTCTTGCAAGCTCCCCTTCGGGCGCAAGGCTCTCATCCCAGCAGGTAAGCGAATCCACTGCCTCATCCTCTTCGACCGAGATCGCAGCTTTTATGACCCCGCCCTCTTTCAGCACAAAAAGCGCATCCCTTTTCAGATCATAATCGATGGTCTCGTTCGAAGGATAATCCTCATCCCAGGGACAGAACTCCCGCCCAACCTGCATTGTATAAAGAGCGAGGATCTCTTTTCGGTCTTCCTCTGTCGCCGGTATGATCTTATCTTCCGGCCCACTGCCCGGTTTCATCTTAACGCTGCCTTTTCTTTCATCCGCATTGCCGTCACGATCCGTCATCTTATTCTTCCTAACTTACCTGTTTTTCACAATATCCCGGATAAAGCCGATGGAGGACAGGCAGGCCTCTGTGCTGTCCGACTCCTCAAAGCCATGCCCCGCTCCGATGAACTCCCTCAGAGAGGCATTCGGATAGGTATCAAGCGCCCTTCTGGAATAATCCGCCGGAACCACGGGATCCTTATCCCCGTGAAGGAGAAGAACCGGCCCTTCGTAGGCTTTCTGGATCTTTTCCACATCCACGGAAACAGCCGTTTTATCGTAATCCGGAGAAAGAGGGATCCCGAATACACCCTTTTCCCCTTCTCTTATCCTTCTTGCGGAGTCTTCCGGGATCACAAATGCCGGATACCAGAGGATCAGACCCTTTACCTCTTCGCAAAACTCCGCTCCGACCATGGCCGTCACCATTCCGCCCTGGCTTTCTCCCATCAGGAAAAACTTATCCGTATCCACATAAGGCAGGTCTCTCACCGCTTTCATCACATTAATGAGGTCCTCCTTCTCCGTAAACAGTGTCATTTCCTGCATGGTCCCGTCGCTTTCGGATTCCAGTCCGCCTCCGCAAAAATCGAAGAATACACAGACGATCCCCGCTTCCGCGATCAGATCCCCGTGATGAATAAGCTGCCGGTAATTGCTCCCGAATCCATGGGAAAAGATCACGGCCGGAAACCTGCCTTCCCCCTCCGGGCGGCAGATCTTTCCCCGGATCGTCATTCCGTCATGTCCCTTACAGGTAAAATCATCTTTTATCATTTCTTCGTCCTTTCCTCTTATCCCTCTATTTCCCGTTTCTTCGCGATGTCTGCCTCTTTGCCGCAGACTTTTCCGGTTTCGCATTCCCGGATGTCTGCCTCTTTGCCGCAGACTTTTCCGGTTTCGCATCTCCGGATGCCTGTCTCTTTTCCGCAGGTCGTGCCGATTTATAAAACCGCGCGGTGAACTCCCCTTTTTTCGCGTCAATAACGCATCTTCCGCCCTTTTTCAGTTTCCCGAAAAGGATCTCATCCACAAGGAGCGGCTTGATCGTCTGCGCGATCATCCGGTCGATCTCACGGGCTCCGTATTCCCTGCTGATGCCCTTTTCCTTCAGGAGCGCCACCGCTTCATCCGTTGCGGAAAAATCGATATTCCTCGCGTTGAGGAGTTTTCCGAGTTCCCGGAGCTTCTTTCGGGCGATCTGTTCCGCCATTTTCCCGTCCATCGGCCGGAAAATGACAATCCGGTTCAGCCGGTTGCGGAATTCCGGCTGAAAAGTATTTTTGACTTCCTCAGTCAGTACCTCCGTGGAATAATCCGCCGCCTGAAAGCCCATCCCCTTCTTTCCGAGTCTGCCTGCGCCGACATTGGAAGTCATGATGATGATCACGTTCCGGAAGTCAGCCTTACGTCCCTGGTTGTCCGTAAGCGTCGCGTAATCCATCACCTGAAGGAGTGTATTGTAGATATCCGGATGCGCCTTTTCGATTTCATCAAGGAGCAGGACAGCGGAGGGGCTTTTCCGGATGGCTTCCGTAAGAAGGCCGCCTTCTTCGTAGCCCACATATCCGGCGGGGGAGCCGATCAGCTTGGCCACCGCATGCTTCTCCCCGTATTCGCTCATATCAAAGCGGATCAGTTTCACGCCCAGTTCTCTCGCAAGGGTCTTCGCGATCTCGGTCTTTCCGACACCCGTCGGGCCCACGAAGAGAAGGCTCGAAAGCGGCTTATCCTCCTCGAGAAGTCCCGCCTTCGAAAACTTCACCGCGTTTACCACCTGCTCGATCGCCGGATCCTGTCCGAAGATCTGCGCGGTCATTCGCGCCTCCAGCGTACCGAGCGCATTCGAGTCATCCGCCTCCACCGTCTGCTTCGGGATACGACAGATCTTTGTAAGGACCTCATCGATGAGATCCTTCCCGACCGTCTGCTTTTTCGAATCCGTCGGATGGATCCTCAGAAACGCCCCCGCTTCGTCAATAAGATCGATCGCCTTATCGGGAAGGAATCGCTCATTGATATATTTCACGCTCACGGAAACGGCATATTCCAGTACGCCTTTTCCGTAGACCACACCGTGAAAGGCTTCGTAATTCTTCTTAAGTCCCTGAAGGATCGCCACCGCTTCCTCTTCGGACGGTTCCGCGATCTCGACATTCTGAAACCGCCGCACCAGACTTTTGCTCTTTTCAAAATGCTTCTTGTATTCTTCGTAGGTCGTTGCCCCGATAAACCGGATCCGCCTGCCGGAGATATAGGGTTTCAGGATGTTGGCAGCGTCAAAAGCCCCTTCGCCGACAGCGCCCGCGCCAAGGAGGTTATGGATCTCATCGATATAGATGATCGGCTTTTCTTCTTTTGAAACCTCATCGAGGATCCTTTTCATCCTTTTTTCAAAGTCACCCCGGTACTGGGTACCCGCGAGGATTCCCGCAAGGTCGAGGGCAAAGATCCTGGCACCCTTCAGGGCGTCCGGCACCTTCCCTTCATTGATCCTCCGGGCAAGGCCGTAGGTGATTGCTGTCTTGCCGACCCCCGGCTCTCCGATATGGAGCGGATTGTTCTTATCCTTTCTGCAGAGGATCTGGATCGTGCGCTCAAGCTCCGCTTCCCTGCCGATAAGAGGATTCACGTTCAAAAGAGAATCGTTCAGACAGGGGGCAAAGGATGCTAGAATTCCGCTCTTCCCCTCAGAAACCTCCGCATCCGGAAAACCGGTCATTGCCATGGCGGGATCAACCCCGTCACCATGTCCGCCGTTTCCGCCGTATCCGTAATCATCCTTATCCGGGTATACGTCAGTAAGAGCCTGAAGAAGCTCCGTTTCCTCAACTCCCTGTTTTTTCAGATAGAATACCGCATAGCTCTCCTTCAGTGCGAAGATCCCGTGGATGAGATGAGTGATCTCCACCGCCGGTTTCCCGGCATGGAGCGCGGTACGGGACGCGATCGCAAAAACCGTCCCCATCCCCTCCGAAAGCACCGGTTTTTGGCCCGGCTCATGGTCTTCGACGTTCCGGTCAAGATAGTCTTCAAGATATGAGGAAAGGAGCGGCACACTTCCCCCGCACTCACTGAACGCACGGCGGAAATGCTCCGTTTCGCACATATAAAGGAGCATCAGCTCCGGTGTGACATATTCCATCTGCTGCTCTTCGGCGATCGAAAAGGTACTTTCGATAATGCCGGCAACTTCTTCGGTAACGTTCAAATCTATGTCTCCTCCATAGTCACCCGGAAAGGATATCCGGCTTCCTTCGCCCTGGATAAAGCCGCGTTTACCTTAGTCGCGGCAATGTCATAGGAGTATTGCCCCACAACGGCGCTCCCCGTCCTGTGGACGAGCAGCATCAGCCGTTCGGCCTCCGCCCTGTCCTTCCGGAAAATGGAGATCAGGATCTCAACCACGAACTCCATCGTCGTGAAATCATCATTATACATGATCACGGAATACTTTTTCGGCTCAGTGACCTTTGTTTTCGTTTTTTCCTTAAAAGCGCCCTGTGTCTTCGGCATCGGGGCCTCCTTTCATGCGCGCTCTAAAGATCCGGCTGATATACCGATACCGTGACCACATCATTGTTCTTAAGATCCGGAACTTCCTTTTCCTTTTTCAGAAAGGTGTCAAAGAATTCCAGATGGCAGCGGCAAAGGTCCGCATGCATGGCATCCGGATCCAGTTTTCCTACCACGGAGCCCATGGGGATCATATGCTTCGCATCGGCAAATCCCATATGCTTCATATCACGGAAAAGCACCTTATATACGGGCTTTGTGTGGCGAAGATAAACTCTCGTCACCACATACTCGTCGTCCCTGCAGCTCACCTGCATAAAGGGCTTTGTCTGTATATCCTGCGCATAATCGCCGAAAAGCGCTCCGTCTATGTTGATCCCGCAGGAGAACTCCGGATTCCTCGCACAAAGAGCATACGCCGCGTTCCCTCCCATGGAATGACCGGAAACCCCCACGCCGTTTTCAAAGTCGATCAGATCCGTAAGATTTTCCTTCGCATAATCAAGAACGGCTTCGTTGTCCTTCACCCATTCGGGAAGCCGGCCCATCATATACCGGCAGTATTTCCTCTGCGCCTCGTCAAAGCGTCCGGCAAGTTCGCCGTCCGTGCCTCTTGCCTTCATAAGCCGGAACATGGCGATGATCCCGCCCAGCATCGGCTCATACATTTTCTTCGTGATGGTCCTGTCGAAGAACAGGCAGGAGCCGTCGTCAAATTCCGTACAGATGCCTTCCCGCGAATGCGCCACGCTGATCACGGCATATCCGTGGGAAGCAAGATCAATGCAGAGGAAGGAATTCCCCTCCCGGTAGGAATTGTTGCCGTGGTTGAAAAGAATGAGCGGAAATCTCTTCCCGGGGATCCTTTCCGCGTCCGCGAAGCATTCCGATACGTTTCTTCCCGGATCCTTCTTAAAATCCGGTGCGACCTTGAAGGCATCCTTAAAGCCCTTCAGCATATTTTCCGACAGTGCTGTCAGTTTCGGGCGCCTCTCCACGGTCTCCTTAAGGACCGGATAATATACTCTTGCCGCGACGCTTCGCATCCCGCCGGCGCTCAGTTTTTCTTCTCTTACGTCCTTCATCGTGAAGGTAAAGGTCCCGACCGCGTATTCGCCGGTGGGTTTGGGGATTTCTCTTGGCTTCATAAGGGATCGTTATCCTTTCCGCAGGTTTTTGAGAAAGGCTTACGGGGTTCTGACAAAGGCACCCGAAGTTTTGATAAAAGCGCCCGGCACTGTCCTTCGTATCTGTTTCATCCGGGGCTGTATGGCCTTCCATCTCCGGATCATTATACCATAGCCAAACCCATATGAGGATGAGCAACTCGCGTTCCATGCCCGGTACCATTCTCACAGTTTCGCCGCCAGTTCCCTGCGGATCGTTTCAACCCGGCTTATCGCATCGTCACATTGCCTTTTGGCTTCGCTGATCTTCGACTGTACGAGCACATCCGCCAGAAAACCGTCAAACAGGAAATCCGCGAATGTCAGGAAATCATTGATATGGATCGAACTGTATCCGCTGACATCCCGAAGTTCTTTGCTGAATCGCTGC
>JAILLW010000125.1 GCA_024692955.1 Lachnospiraceae bacterium
TGCGTCTTTTCAAAGGGCTCCTCCACTTCCTTCAGGTGCTGCAGAAGGCGGATGTCGTTCGACATCTTATGCGCGGAGGAAGCAATGCCCGCAAGCACATTGATGACACGGGTGTCAACTTTTCTGGAATAGGTCTGTCCCGATACGGGATAGCAGTCCTCAAAGCCCATCTTCTTCGCGATCATCGGATCGATCCGGTCGAGCTTTTCGGTATCATTGTTGAAAAGTTCCTTAAAAGAAGCCTGGGTCCCCGTGGTGCCTTTGCAGCCGAGGAGCTTAAGACCCGATACCACGTAGTCGAGATCCTGAAGATCCATCAGAAAATCCTGAAGCCAGAGCGTCGCACGCTTCCCGACCGTCGTCGGCTGGGCCGGCTGGAAATGCGTAAAGGCAAGCGTCGGAAGCGCTTTGTGCTGATCCGCGAAGGAGGACAGCTTATCGATCACGTTGAGCAGCTTTTTCCGGACAAGAAGAAGGGCTTCCTTCATTATAATAATGTCCGTATTGTCGCCGACATAGCAGCTGGTCGCCCCGAGGTGGATGATCCCGGCCGCTTTCGGGCACTGCTGCCCGTAGGCGTAAACATGGCTCATCACATCATGGCGGACAAGCTTTTCCCTCTCCTTTGCCACCTCGTAATTGATATCCGTTACGTGTTCCTTCATCTCCGCGATCATATCTTCCGAGATCACCGGAACACCGTCCCTTGAAAGGCCCAGTTCCATCTCCGTTTCCGCCAGGGCGATCCAGAGCTTCCGCCAGGTCGTGAATTTCATGTCCTGCGAAAAGATCCTCTGCATCTCAGCGGAGGCATATCGTTCGGAAAGCGGGCTTGTATAGCGGTCTGTACTCATTCTGATTTCCTTTCCCGTTCATTAAAAAACGCACAGAAACCATTATAGAATAAAACCGCGGGATTGTGAAATGGTTTTTTCGGAACGCCGCTTCCAGAATATCCTCCGCCTCATGTCGGCTCCGGATTTCCGAAAAGCGGCCACTCCCCACCAAATGAATGGAGCCGCCAAAATAGTGGGTAGAATGAGTCGGAAACTTCCCACCAAATTGGCCGAACCGCTGAATAAGTGGGAACAAAAGCCCGGAAACTCATTCTTATCCTTAACTGCTTAATTACCCATCCGCCGGTTCGGGGTACTCCGGTCAAGGGTGTGAAGCGAGAATTATATGAAGAAATGGGCCTCGAAGCGGGAGCCCTCGAATTCTTCTGCGTGAATTCCGGCCCGCAGACCCATTACATCTATCCGAACGGTGATGAAGTATCCAACTTCAAGATCGTCTATCTTTGCAGGGATTGGAAAGGTGAACCCGTGATCGCCGACGGGGAAATGGAAGACCTCCGGTTCTTTACCCGCGATGAGATCAACCCGGATATGATCTCCCCTCCGATCCGCGAGGTGATAAGGAAGTTTCTCACGGCAGAAGTTCTTTCTTGCGGATGAGGGACGATACCCCTTCGGTTCGATCAGTCACTCCCCAATCTGATCAGTTCATGCGCGGACAGTGTATCCAGAAAAGGCATATCCACAAGCGTGCAGAAAAGAAGAAGCAGGATCACCGCAGCGACGATGAGCATCAGTTTCTTTTCACGGAAGAGTTTCTCCGGTTTCTGTGCCGCGGAATCGCTCTTGTAGGCGATCACAATATAATAGGAAAAAAGGAAAAAGATAAAAGGAACGCAGATCACATACTCGATCCGGTATTTGACCAGGAACACGCCAATGCTGAAGTTTGCGATGAGCGCATAGAAAAACGAGGAGGCAAGGAGCGTTTTTTCGGAATAGGAAAAAAAGGATTTCCGGTAAAGCCCCGCCCTTTCCGGATCCGCGATCATACGGTATTCCGCAAACCGCTTCACTGCCATCAGAAATGCGCCGGTCATCCAGTAGCCGATCAGGATGCTGGAAGGCGGGAGCGCTTTTTCGATCACCATGAACCATCCGAGCAGCAGCCGGATCATATTGTTCACCGATTCGGAAAGAACATCAAGATAAGGAAGATCCTTGGTTCTCACGGGCGGCACATTATACAGGATTCCCATGAAAAGCAGCCAGAGGAGCATCGCGAAGAAATACCTGTTCACGAAGATCCCGAGCGCAAGTCCCGCAAGCGCCAGGATCGCATATTCCAGATAGACCAGATGCTTCTTCATGCCTTCGCTCACTGCCGGGCGGTTCTTTTTCGTCGGATGGTACCGGTCAAACGGCGCATCCAGCCACTCGTTGATCACATAATTTGCGGATGCGATAAGACAGGTCCCCAAAAAGCCGCATATAAGAACCGGGATTTTCAGATCCTGATAACTCACTTCCGTAAGCAGCACCGCGACTACGATCCCCGGCAGAATGAAAAGCTGCTTGATCCAATGATCCGGTCTTGCGATCCTGATATATTTTTGCATGCTGATAAATCCTTTCTCCTGCCGGTCTTTACCGGACTTTTTTATACAGATAAAAGTTCACGCCTTCATAAGAAGCTTCCGCCACCTGATCATAATGAAGGTCGATATGCTCGAATTTGTGATTGCATACGAGTATGAAGGTCGTTCTTCCTTCCCTGATGTAATTCATCTGCTCCTCAAACATAACGGGAAGGTCAATGCCGTTCGTCTGAAAATATTCACAGGTCGGTACGATCCCGGTTACCGTATAGAGTCCTCCGTCAACACCTCCGACATTAAGGAGGGTCGGATCTTTTTCCTCCATTACAATGTCCCGGAATTTCATCAGCCAGAAATCCTCCCTCGACTGTTTCAGATAATCAAAGCTGATACAGTGCCTCATCGCGAAAACAACCGACAGAACAAGAACAACGGGGAGAAGGATCCGGAACACGGCGGGTTTCCATTCCCTGACCGGAAGATCGATCAGTTTCCCGATCGCGCCGGCTCCTGCCCCGCAAAAAGCCATGAGCGGGATCGAATAATAAGGAAGTGTGTTTCCGCCGAAAAAGATCACGAAAAATGTTGCCGCAAAAATGAACGGAAGGAACAGTTTCCTTATGATATTTCCCTTTCCGAAAAGGAGTCCCGCAAAGCCGGCAAGGATCAGAATGAAATAGCCGATATTGTCGCGGACGAGCCAGTATCCGTATTTGGCAAGTTCATAGAGCCTGCCCATGAGATTTCCGGCATGCTCCGAGAGAGCGCTGTAGTGAAAAATATTGTTATAGACATAGCAGCGGTACCAGTCATCGAGCGCGTCATTAATCCCGAAACAGATGAGCCACGGAATAAAGGGGATGACCGCTCCCACGGCAAAAGAAAGGAGATACCCCGCCATATCCCGAAGCTTTTCTTTTGCAAAAATCATAAAAAGGAACGCCGCGAGCACAAGGCCGAAATAAAAACCGAGCAGGGTATATTTGACAAGTGCCGTGATCCCCGCGAAGATTCCGATGAGAAAAGCACCTTTCCGGATCATCTTCTTTTCCGGATAATCACCGTCCTCCTCTTCACCGTCCTTCGGCGCCCTGCCTTCCGAGATCCGAAGCAGACCGTACAGGGAGCAGATCATAAGCGGCAGACAGTATTCCTCCGCCGCGCCGCCCTGATAAAAACTGAGGGAGGAATACATTAAAGCCGAAACAACCGGAAGCAGGATAATTGCCGTTTTTTCTTTGCAAAAAATAGCAGCTGTTTTGAAAATGTAATAAAGCGAGACCGTAGCCGCGGCCACCTCGAACAGGAAGATCCCGAGAAAGCTCTTTCGGGAGATCAGATACGCGAGTCCGTTCAGCAGATAGAGATACGGTCCCTTCTGGTCATAAAGATCCCGGTAGATCACGAGCCCGTTCATCATCCCCTTTCCCATGGTGAAATAGCTGTTTACGTCATTCCAGTTATTGGTGATATAAAGAAAAGAGGACCGGGATGTGAAAAGCAGCGTGAAAAACGCGGTTATAACGCAGAACAGCTTCGTTAGCAGCAGTTTTTTCTTTGGATCCATTTTTTCTCCGAAAAAAAAAGAGACGACAGAATATAGCAAAAGCACCGGAATGCTTTTTCTATATTCTGCCGTCTCCATATTTCTTTTCACAGCAGCCTGTGTATCGGTATGCGAAATCGCAGGCTCCCTCTAAAAGCTTTTACCTCTCGGCTATGTCAACAACAAAAAAACGATATGAAAAAATATATCACAGCGGAAAGTCCAATTCAAGCCCCTATTCCGGGATCTTTGTAATCATCGTTATGATCACCGGCTTTTTCCGCATCTGCTCAAAGAGAAATCTGCCGACGCTTTCTTTGATCTCTTTTTTCAGTTCCGTTTCCGGAAGGGACTGCTCGACAGCCCGGCTCACCTCCCCGAGGACAATGGAGTAGATCCCGTCCATCACGGATTTCTGCTTCCTTTTGTCAAGGAAGCCCTTTGAAACGATGGCGGGCCTTGCCAGCAGGCTTCCGGATCTTGTCCCGAAGCAGAGTTCGATCACGATGACCCCGTTGTCAAGAATTCTGGATCTTTCCTCCAGTTCTCTCTGGCCGATGGCTCCGACCCCCGATCCGTCGACGATCATTTCTCCGGCCGGTGCCTTTTTGACGACCTTTGCGCTCTTTTCCGAAAGCTCAAGGACATCTCCGTCATCAAGCATAAGGATCTTTTCCTTCTCCACCCCCACAGTTTCCGCAAGTTCCCCCGCGGCCCTTCTCTGCCTGAATTCCCCGTGAGCCGGGATCACGTATTCGGGCCGGATCAGGCTGTAGATCAGCTTCAGTTCCTCTTCGCAGGCATGCCCGGTCGCATGGGCCTGCCGGTACTCGATATGAACCCCCTGGGTCTCCAGTGAACTGATCGTTCTTGAAAAGGTATCTTCGTAGCCCCGGACCTGAATCGAACTGAAGATCAGCGTATCCTTCGGCCGCACGCGGATAAGCTCATGGCTTCCCTCGGCGATCTTCGTAAGTTCCGTAAGGGATTCTCCGTGCTGTCCCGCGATAATGAACACCACATCGTCCGCGTCGCACTCTTCCTTCGTCGGTTCCTCGATCAGCGTGTTTTCGGGTATGGTGATGTAGCCGAGCTTCATCGCCTCACTGAAGATGTTCTTCATGTCATCCCCGTGCAGGATGACCTTTCTTTTATGCCTCTCGGCGATCTCTATGATCTGCTGCACCCGGTCCATATTGGAGGCGAAGGTGGATATGATCAGCCTCTCGTGCCTGTGCTGCGCAAAGAGCGCATCGATCCTGTCCGCCACCATGGCCTCGGATTCGGAGGAGCCCTTCCGCATGGAGTTGGTGCTGTCGGACATGACCGCCAGAACTCCCTTGTACCCCAGCATTCCGAGCCTCTGAAGGTCGATTGAGCCTCCGATGACGGGAGCATAGTCAACCTTGAAGTCCCCGGTATGGATAATGATCCCTGCCGGTGAATAGATCGCGAGCATCACCGAATCCGGAATGCTGTGATTCGATTTGATGAATTCCACCCGGAATTCTCCCAGTTTGATCGTGTTGCCCTGCCGGATCACTTTGGTGCGTATCCCCTCGCCGATCCCGAGGGAAGCGACCTTCTTCTTTACCAGTGCCACGGTAAGAGGTGTCCCGTATACGGGCACATCGATCTCCGGGAGCACATAGGGTACCGCCCCGATGTGATCCTCATGGGCATGGGTAAGAATGACGCCCCTTATCTTCTCCCGGTTTTCCTTAAGATATGTGATGTCGGGAATGGTGGTATCGATCCCGAAAGAATTATTCTGCGGAAAAGAAGCCCCGCAGTCTATGACGATTATGTCATTTTGGTACTCCATGACCGTCATGTTCATTCCGAGTTTATTGAATCCCCCCAGGGGGATGATCCTGATCGTTTTTTCCTCTTCTTCCATCCGTCCTACTCCGTGCCCTTTCCGCCCGGTCCTTCAGGGCTCTTTTCCCGCTGCGCATCCTTTTTTTGCAGCTTCGTGTCTTCCGTTTTTGCGATGATGTATTCACCGTTCCGGAAAATCCCGAAGCGGTACCGGAACCGGAAGCCGGCTTTTTTCAGTTCTCTTTGCAGCACCTGCATATAGCAGCCGTGGGTCACGACGACACAGTCCCGATCCTTTTCGATGATCATTTCAATAAATGCGCGGGCACGCTCCGCGGTCTCCCCGATCCCCTCATCCTGCCTTATTCTGCCAAAAAGCCATTGCAGTCTGCCGGTCACATTCCAGAAGGATGTCGGAAGGCGAAGCTTCGTATCAAAGCAGGATCTTCTCGGCACTTCATCGATCAGTTCCGACTTTTGCGTATTTTCCGTGCCGAAAAAACAGCCCGCCGAATCCTTCGTCCGCCTGAGGGTGCTGATCCAGACATCCTCACAGCCAGAGAAGAGCCCGTCGATCTTAACGGGGACAACCGGTGATAAATCGTATTCTTCACAGGCGGTATCATACTCCTTTGAGGAATAAAAACGCCGCCAGTGATAATTCACTTTCGCATGCCGGACAATGATCGCTTTCATGTCCAACAGTATAGCATGATTCCGGGAATTTCGTCACAAAGAACAAAGAGGAATATAAGATCCCTATTCGGAAGCCTTGGGCTCCGTCAGAACGGTATCATTCCGATCGACCACGGATTTCCCGAGCCATTTCTTTTTATACCAGTAAAACATGACGAGCAGGCCGCGGATGCATTCGTCTGCCGCGGTTCCGGCGAAGATGCCCGCAACACCGAAGCCAAGGAGAACGCCTGCCGTATATCCCGTCGTAAGTCCCAGTCCCCAGTTGCAGAGGATTCCCATAAGGAGCGGGAAAATATAGGCGCCTGCTGCCTTCAGACTGCTGACGAAAGTCATGTTGAGACAGCGCCCCATCTCGACGAAGACATCCACGATCAGGATCATCTGCCCGAGCGCGATGATGTGTTCATTCGCGGTAAAGAGGCGCAGTGTATAACGGCAGAATACCGCATTTGCCAGAGCGAGCGCGAGCGTGATCGGCATCGAAGTCCGAAGGGTCCGGAACACTCTCCGGTAGGCTTCCTCCGATTTTCCGGCGCCGACAAGATGTCCCGTGATGATCTGCGTCGCCAGTGCGGACGCGTTTGAGAAGATCATCGCGAACGAGATCAGTGAGTTGCAGTACGCCCTCGCGTTCACCGCGTCATTTCCCATTCCGTTTACAAAGGAAAGCAGCGTCGTCTGATAAAGATTATAGGTAAGATGCTCTCCCGCCGTCGGAAGGCCGATCTTGACCATCTTAAGGAGCAGTTTGCCCGGGAAAGGCCTTAAGAGTCTAAGGGAAAGTTTTCCGATCTTCATCGCATAGAAGAACCCGATCAGTACGATCAGCGCGAGAAAACGCGCGGCCACGGTCGAGATCGCCACGCCGGCAACTCCCATATTGAGGTATTTCAAAGGACCGTACAGGAAAAGATAGTTGCCTCCGATGTTAATGATGTTGATCGCAAAAGTGACATACATGCCGACCTTCGTATAGCCGTTGCAGCGAAGGATCTGGAGCATGACATTGAAGACCGCGGTAATAAACCCCCGCCGCCCACGATATAAATATAGATCATGGAATAAGGGCGCATCTCGGGTGACACATGAAGAAAATTCATGATCAGCGGATTTGCGGCGCAGAAAGCCGCGCTGATCACAGCGCCGACGACCAGATTCACCGTGACCGCCAGCGTATAAATCATGTTCATCCTGTCATACAGCTTTGCGCCGAGATACTGCGCAACAACCACGCTCGTCGCCGTCGCGATGACGCTGAACAGGATGTTCATCATGAACATGATCGTGTTCGCGTTTCCGACCGCCCCGACCGCATACTCATCATAGTGGCTCAGCATCAGCGTGTCCACATTGTTGAGCATCGTATTCAGGAACAGTTCGAGGAACATCGGCCCCGCCAGAATCAGCAGCGGCGTATTCTCATCGATGATGACAGCCTTTTTCTTCATAAAAGGATTCCTTTTCTTCCTTCGATAAATCCATTATATATCTTATCGCGGTTTTTGGGGGAATCCTCTTAAAATCCGACATCGGGCCTATCAGATCTTGCGGTTATCTAATCTTCCATTCTCACAGTTTCGCCGCCAGTTCCCTGCGGATCGTTTCAACGCGGCTTATCGCATCGTCACATTGTCTTTTGGCTTCGCTGATCTTCGACTGTACGAGCACATCCGCCAGAAAACCGTCAAACAGGAAATCCGCGAATGTCAGGAAATCATTGATATGGATCGAACTGTATCCGCTGACATCCCGAAGTTCTTTGCTGAATCGCTGC
>JAILLW010000068.1 GCA_024692955.1 Lachnospiraceae bacterium
GAGCGGAGAAAACGGAAGGATAAGAAGGATCTGAAAGGATCTGACAAGAAGGATCTGCTAAGGAAGGGACACTCATTATGGATGAGATAAAAAGAATCGGCCGGCGCCTCGTTGCAAAGGGCACGGTCATAGATTATTACAGGGACACCATGGAGCTTCCGGACGGGAAGCAGGTGGAATGGGATCTGGTGGATCATAAGGGAGCGGCGGCGGTGGTGCCGGTGCTTGACGACGGCAGGATCATCATGGTAAGGCAGTACCGGAACGCGCTGGAGCGGGAGACCATAGAGATCCCGGCAGGCGGTCTGAATACCCGGGAGGAACCGACCGATCAGGCCGCATTAAGAGAGCTTTCGGAGGAAACGGGCTTTACTGCAGGCCATCTCGAAAAACTCCTCAGTATCCGCACCACGGTGGCTTTCTGCAATGAGAGGATCGACATCTATCTGGCCACGGATCTTAAGAAGGGCGATAAGCATCCGGATGAGGATGAGTATATCGATTATGAGACCTATACCATCGACGAGCTCCTTGAAAAGATCCGTACTTTCGAGATCCAGGATTCGAAAACCATCTGTGCGCTGCTGGCCTACGCGAACCGGCTTTCGGACGCCCAAAAGTGACATTATGTAAACAACAATCGTTATTTATTTTCTTCACAATCTTTCAAAAACACCAAGATATGGTATTCCAGATGCCCCGGCGGTCAAAATATGGTGCCGGGGCAAAAAAGTCCCGAAATGCCTTTTAAATAACACTTGAAACGGGTTTACAAGAGGAATTTGAAATGGTTATAATGGGTTTCACACGGTGTTTATGTAAACAACGTAAGCGCCGAATGAGCGGGAGTTTTTAAATGGACGAGTATATCAATAGCTTCATGACATATTTACATAACGTAAAGAAAATGTCAGAGAATACGGAGCTATCTTATAGACGGGATCTGAACAAAGTCGTTAAGTACCTGAAGGAACAGGGAATCAGCGAAATCGGAAAGGTCACCTCTACACATCTTAACGGCTACATCATCAACCTTGAAAAGAATCAGTTTTCCGCGGCGACGATCTCGAGGAACATCGCTTCTTTAAAGGCGTTCTATCATTATCTTCTGAAGGAAGGCATTGTATCGGAGGATATGACGGAGGAACTGCATGCGCCGAAGATCGAAAAGAAGATCCCCGAAATCCTGTCCATGGATGAGGTCGTGCGCCTTCTCGAGCAGCCTTCGGGGGATTCCTCAAAGGAGATCCGGGACAAGGCAATGCTGGAGCTTCTCTACGCGACAGGTATCCGCGTGACGGAGCTGATCACCTTAAAGACCGTGGACGTGAATCTCAATATGGGTTATATCGTCTGCAGGGACGCGAACAAGGAAAGGATCATTCCCTTCGGAAATGAGGCGAAGAAGGCCCTTGTCAGGTATCTCGGAGGTACCCGGGAGGCCATGGTAGCGGATCCGGAATCCGAGTATCTTTTCGCAAACTGTTCGGGCCAGCAGATGTCCAGACAGGGATTCTGGAAACTGATCAAGTTCTACGCGAAAAAGGCGGGGATCGCAGCCGATATCACGCCCCATACCCTGCGGCATTCCTTCGCCGCTCATCTGGTGGAAAACGGCGCGGACCTGCGGTCGGTTCAGGAGATGCTCGGGCACTCCGATATTTCGACGACACAGATCTATGCGCATATGAACCATTCCCATATCAAGGAAGTTTACGCGAAAGCACATCCCAGAGGTTAAGAACATGGCACTTTCAAAGAAGCCCGTTACGGGCATGAAAGACATTCTCCCGGATGAGATGAAGATCCGGGATTATGTTATTTCGGTAATTAACGACACCTACAGAAGCTACGGATTTACGAAGATCGAAACCCCCGTGGTGGAACACATCGAAAACCTGACCAACAAGCAGGGCGGAGACAATGAGAAGCTGATCTTCAGGATCTTAAAGCGCGGCGAGAAGCTGGATCTTGCATCCGCGAAGGAAGAAGCGGATCTTACGGACAGCGGTCTTCGCTATGATCTGACCGTACCCCTCGTCCGGTATTATTCCGCGCACGCGAACGATCTTCCGGTGCCTTTTAAGGCGCTTCAGATGGGCAATGTATTCCGGGCGGACAGGCCCCAGCGCGGGCGTTACCGCCAGTTCATGCAGTGTGATATCGACATCCTCGGCGAGAGTACAAACCTCGCGGAGATCGAACTCATCCTCGCGACGACGACCACGATCGGGAAACTCGGGTTTAAGGGCTTTGAGATCCGGATCAATGACCGGAGGCTCTTAAAGGCCATGGCCGCGTTCGCGGGATTCGGCGAAGAAGATTATGACAGCGTCTTTATCACCCTCGACAAAATGGACAAGATCGGTCTCGACGGCGTCCGGGCGGAGCTTTCCGAAAACGGATATGAAAGCGGCGTGATCGACCGGTATCTTTCGCTGTTTGAAGGAAACACTTCCTGTCCGGGCGGTGACGGAGCCGATGGAGCCGGTGAAGCTTCGGATAAAAGCGCTGTTTCCGGAACCTCCGCAGTAGAAAAGATTCTTGCTCTTTCATCCGCCCTCGGCGAAAGCCTCGATCCTTCGGTCAAAGAGAACCTCACCGGGATCATCGAGGCCGTGGAAGCGGCGAAGGACGCGGACTTCCGGATGGTCTTTGACCCGACGCTCGTGCGCGGGATGAGCTATTACACCGGGACGATCTTTGAGATCTCACTGCCGGAGTTTGGCGGAAGCTGCGGGGGCGGCGGCCGCTATGATGAGATGGTCGGCAAGTTCACGGGCAATTCCGTGCCTGCCTGCGGCTTTTCGATCGGTTTTGAGCGGATCATTCTCCTGCTTACGGAAAGCGGCTTCAAACTGCCCGGAGAAAGCGATAAATGCGCATTTCTCATTGAGAAGGGTATGCCGAAGGAACGGTTATCTGCGGTGCTTTCCGAGGCCAGGCAGCTTCGCGAGACCGGAACGCAGGTTCTCACCGTCTATATGAACAAGAATAAGAAGTTCCAGAAAGAGCAGCTCGCGAAAGAAGGATATGTTGACATAAAAGAATATTATGTCAACCCATTAAATTAAACCGAAACGACTCCGGAGGATCGCTGGGATCCCGAAAGATCCGTTTGGAAGAGGTGCAATTCCAATGTAGATCATCCCCGTATTCTGTGTAAGCAGAGTACGGGGTTTTTGTTTTGAGCCCTGTCAGAAGGGATATCAGGAAAAAGCGTCCAATTCACGCATGTTTTGATTGCGCAAAACCGAAATGATCCGGGGGGACGGGGTTAGCGGATCATTTTAAGGAAATACACATTATGTAATCTTGAAGGACGGGGCTGTATATGAGATGATAAAAAGGACTATAGGCTTGTATGATGCCGAGTTATGGGTTGAAAACGGTTTATGGCAGGAGAGGAACACTCCGGAACGTTTTTCTCGGGGAATGAGAGGGGCGTCAGACAGCTCCCATGCTGATGAAAGGAGGTCCTAAATGAGGAAAAAGTCAGGAATGGTGAAGAGGATCCTGGGTGTAGTGCTTTCGGCAGCGCTGCTTGCGGCGGCTCTGCTCGTCACTGCCGTACCGACGGACGCGCTTGCGGCCGGCCCGGATGGGGACATCTCGGCATACGGGGCGGAAGTCACCGCGTCCTCCGGGCAGCCCGAAGGAGTCTCTGCGGGTGAAGGAGAGTTTTTCGATGCGGCGGAATTGCCGGAAAGTGAAGACCTGACCGATGACGAAGGCCTGACAGACTGTGATGTCCCGGAAGTCGGAAATTTGAGTGATGGCGAATACCTGACCGGTGATAAAGACCTGGGCCCGGACGAAGATCTGAGCCCGGATGAAGACCAGACCGGGGACGAGGACCTGACCGGAGACGAGGACGTGTCGGGCGACGAAGACCTGATCCCTGATGAAGTTTCCACAGAGGCCGACAGTTCCTTTGAGGAAGTTCTTGAGATATCCGCATTCGATGAAATCAATGATGATGCCGTTTCGGAAGGAGCGGAGGAGATCACGGAAGAGGACCTGGGCGAAGCGCAGGATGCCTCGGCTGTTTCCGAAGGAGGATCCGTTGCAAAGGACGAGGTTTCCCGGGAGCAGGAACTGCTTTCCGGTTGGGATCCGGCCGGAGATATCGATCCGGATGCTGTGAAGCTCGTCACGGTAGCCTATTCCGTTGCCGGTTCCGGCAAACCCTTTACGGCGGTCTGCAACGGAAGATATCTGTCAGTTGAACAGGATCCGGAGGGGCTCGGCTATGCCTGTAAGGTGAAGGTAAACGCGACCGTTACCATAAAACCGGTGCTCCAGGAACACTATAAACTGACCGGGACCAAGCGGGACGGATCGAGCGTCAAAACAAAGGAGGGCGCTCTGACCTTCAAGGTCACAAAGGACACCCTGATCGAGTACCGGGTTGCTGGGTCGGCCTATCTCGAGGCAGACGGAAAAACCGTGAAAAACAACGGAACGGTATCGTGCAGTCGTGATCAGGAGATCAATATCTATGCGCGGGACGCTTCCGGAACGCCCCTGACGATCACGAGCGCTTCGGCATCCTGCACCGCGGAAGGCGTGCTCACGAAGGAAGAAGGCGGAGAGTATGTCGTTTTCCATGCCGCCAAAGCTTCCGAGGCGAAGAAATCTTCAGTCACGGTTACGCTGAAAGCCGAAAGTGCCACTTACAAAGTGAAGATGAAGATACAGCCCAAAGTTACGAAAATAACGCTCAAGGGCTTTAAGAACGGAAAAGTCTCCCAGCCTGCCGGTACGGTCAGGAAGTATGCTGTCTCGGTGAATTCGGGCGCCGATCCCGAAGAGATCGAAATGACGGAATACGAGGGTGCGGGGATCAATACAAAACTGGTCTGGGAAGGGAATAAGAGATACCTCGAAGTTGATACGAGAGGCGATGAGCTGCCCGAAAAAGGAGCATCCTTTACGGGAGGTCTGAGAGCTTCCGGCATCACGGATCCCGTGCCCTTTACCGTGAAGGTTACGGCGCCGAAGGTTGTGTCCCCCGGTGTGAGCGTCCTCAATGTTTCGGATATATCCGCGACCCTTACGCTTTCCGTTCCGAAGGAGGCTCGGAAATATGACAATCTTTATTACAGGATCGAGGCGAAGGCTGCGGTCCCGAAGGGAAAGAGCGTCGCGGCGGGGATGCTTGAGAGCGTAACGGATCATATCCCGGTCACGGACAGTATGAAAGAAAATCCGGTCAACCGGACGGTCTTCTTCTCGGAAGATCTGGAAGAAGGGGAAGGAAAGAAGCAAAAGTATACACTTTCAGTCAGCCTGATACAGGGCAAGGAGAAAGATTCCTCCTCGCCGGACCTTTATGCCGCTGAAAACTGTTATAAGACTAAGAAGCTGACGGTCACGACAAGGACGCCTGCTTATGAAACAAAACTCGCGCTTACGAAAAAGAATACAACCGTCTGGTGGGGGCAGGAGAATGTGCTCCTCGCGACAGCGAAATTTTCGAAAGGCACGAGCTTTATGAAGGTGGATCCTTACGATAGCTATATTATAAACGCGAACGGCGAGGTGATCGACTCGTATCTTTATACGCTTGAAGACGGGCTCGGCATCTATCTGAGTGAAGCGAATGAGAGTTATTTCCCGGAAGGGAAGGCCACGCTTCATGTCCGTGCCTTTTCTCCGGATGAAAATTATTATTCGCAGGAAGCCACGCTTCCGCTCACTTTCAAAAGATCGGTCTGTGATATCGAATTTGTGAATGAAAACGCGGCGGTATACAAAAAGCCCGGAAAAGCAGCTTCCATACAGATGCAGGTCCGCTGTTATGATGCCAAGGGCGACATCATCAAATCCCCGAAACTGAAATACAGTATCGATCAGAATTCACCTTTGAAGGGGATCAAAGTGAATAAGAAGGGAAAGGTCACGATCCCGAAAAACCTGATCCTGAATGCCGAAACGGAGCAGAACACTTTCGCCGTAAAGGCCGAAGCTGCCGACTATAAAGGAAATACGGCATACTTTTCCAATGAGATCTATGTCATCAACGAAGCGGTCACGCTCGGCGGGGCGGGTCTTTTTGAAAACTATTACGGGAGCGGAGAACGCGACCTGTCAAAAGAGCTTGCGCCTTCCGAGATTGAGAAATGCTATATGATCGCCCTTGACGCGCATGGAGAGCTTTTTGAAGACGATTATCTGGGAAATTCTGTTTCCGTTAAGTGTTCGGATCCGGATGCCTTTAGTTTGGATGACGACTTTTATGGACCTGTGGTCCGGATTGTTTCGGTAAAAAAGGCAGGTACCTTTACCTTTACATTTACGACCACGGACGGCGGGAAGCAGACGAAAAAGATCACGCTGAAGGTAAAGCGCGCATCCAAGGAGTCGCTGGAGAGGCAGAAACTCACGGCGCGGTTCGGAAAAACAACTGTGGCGCTTTCTCCGGAAACTCCTGCCGAAAACACGCAGCGTCCGGATCAGGCATTTAGTCTTGAACACAGCTGCCCTGACGCGGACGGCTTTTATGAAAACAGTTCCGCGCTGACGATCAAAAGCGGAGGAACGATCTCGAGACGGTTCAATTTCACGGAGGACAATATCTGGTGGGTGATCCCGACCTCTTCGGAAACGGTGGTGACATTGACGGCCAATGGGAAGAGTACGGATTATACGATCAACAATACCGCGTTCGATTCCCTGCCGGGAGATCCCGTAACGATCTCTCCGGCGGAAGGGCAGGAGCTAATCTTCTATGCGAACGGAGAATACCGTGAACCGGTCTATGAATTTAAAATCGACGGACTTGACCCGCTTCCGGAAGCTTCCAAAGCCCCCGTCGGCACCTGCGCACAGTATGTGATCGACAAAAGCTCGGATCCGGATCATATGCTGGAAGAGGAGGACCCGGATTATGATGATCTCTGGAACGCGATCTTCTTTTCCCATAACAAATACCGTCATGAAATTCGTCATGAGTATTCAACATCGGAAGACCCGCATTCTTTCACCCTCTGTATCAAACCTGTGAATGTAAAACCGGGTACCTACACGATCTATATTTCCGTAATAAAAGAGACATGGGAAGGGAATTACGGCTCAAAGCCCGTAACCCCTGACAAAACGGCGCAGGCGATGCTCATTCCGATCACCTTCACGGCGAAGAAAGTGAATTATAAGAATCCTTCCGGAAACCTGAATACGAAATACAAGATCAAAAAGGAGACAGGGGCTTCCGTGCAGCTTACCATAGGTAAGCAGAAAAATGTGACGAAAACCGAGATCATACGGCTTTATAACGACAATAAAAACGGGATGCCGAATGAGTTCACAAGCTGCTTCTCACTCGATCCGGAAAGCGGGAAACTGTTTCTCTCCGATTATGTATCGGATCCGGCCGACATCCCCGCGAAGGATATGTCGGGATATGTGGAATACGCGGTCGAAAACGGCGCAGGAAAGAGGGTTACGAAAACGGCGCGGATCACCGTTTCATGGAAATAAATTCAGAGTAAATTCAAAGTAAATTCTTAATACTTTTTTCATTGACGAATAAGGGTCACACCCTTATAATAGGCGTGAGTGTTCCGCATGTGGTTTTCAAAACTACATGCGGATCATCTCGGAAAAGACTTGAAACAAAACGAAGGAGAACAGATCATGAAAGAAAAAATGAAAGAGATCATCGCGGAATTTCTGGGGAAGGACGCGGCCGATATCAAGACGGACGAGACCTTTTCCGATATGGGAATCGATTCCCTTGATATCGCGGAACTCGTAATGCAGATCGAAGACGAGTTTGAAGTCAGCATCGAAATGTCGCAGGAGATCAACACGATCGACGCGCTTGCCGAATACATCGAGAATCAGAAATAAATCCAAAGAAACAGGGTGAATTATGCTAAACAGTGTTTTGTGTGAACTGCTGGGGATCCGCTATCCCGTATTCCAGGGAGGAATGGCATGGGTGGCGGATGCCGGGCTTGCTTCGGCTGTATCAAATGCGGGAGGTCTCGGCCTCATCGCGGCCATGAACAGCAACGGAGAACAGTTAAGGGAACAGATCCTGAAGGCGAAAGAGCTGACCGACAGACCCTTCGGCGTGAACATCATGCTGATGAGCCCCTTCGTTGAGGAGGCACTTCAGGTGGTCTGCGAGGAGAAGATCCCCGTGGTAACGACCGGTGCCGGGAACCCGACGCCCTATATGGACCGTCTCATCAATGCCGGCGTGAAGGTGATCCCCGTGGTGCCGAGTACCGCGATCGCGAAGATGGCGGCGAGAAAGGGTGCGACGGCAGTAATCGCGGAAGGCGGAGAATCAGGCGGACATGTGGGAGACCTTACCACCATGACGCTGGTGCCACAGGTATGTGATGCGGTGGATATCCCGGTCATCGCTGCCGGCGGGATCGGCGACGGACGCGGTATGGCGGCGGCCTTTATGCTGGGAGCCTGCGGTGTCCAGATGGGAACCCGCTTCCTGGTGGCCGATGAATGCTCGATCCACGAGAATTATAAGGAAAAGGTCCTGAAAGCAAAGGACATCGAAACGATCGTAACGGGGAAACGCCTCGGACATCCCGTCCGGAGCCTTAAGACCCCGTTTTCCAAAGCCTTTTTCCAGAAAGAATACGATTCTTCCGTGAGCAACGAAGAGCTCGAGAAGATGGGAGCAGGTTCGCTCCGCCTCGCCGCGAGGGAGGGCGACCTCGAGAGGGGGTCCTTCATGTGCGGTCAGATTGCAGGCATGGTGCATGAGAGAATGTCCTGCGAAGAGATCATAAAGAGCGTATGTTCCGAGGCCGAGGAGATCTTAAAAGGAGCATCGAAATGGGTAAAATAGCCTTTTTGTTCGCGGGCCAGGGTGCCCAGTATCCCGGCATGGGAAAGGATCTTTATGAAAAGATCAGCATCTGCGAGAACGTATTCGAGATCGGAGAAAGCCTCAGGCCGGGTACGATCAAACAATGCTTCGATTCCGATGAGGAAACCTTAAAGCAGACGGTCAACACGCAGCCTTGCCTCTTTCTTACGGATCTTGCCTGTGCACGCGCGCTTGAGGGCGCCGGGATAAAGGCGGATTACGCTGCGGGTTTTTCACTCGGAGAGATCGCGGCCCTGCCGTTTTCGGGGATCCTTTCCGAAGAGGAAGCCTTCCGGCTGGTCACTCTTCGCGGAGAAAAGATGGATGAGTGCGCTGGGAAACACCCCGGTTCCATGGCTGCAGTACTCCGGATGAGCAATGAGGCGGTGGAAGCTCTTTGCAAAGAATTTCCGGATGTATATCCGGTGAATTACAACTGTCCCGGACAGCTGGTGGTTGCCGGCGGCACGGAGAGCATCAACGCCTTTATGGAGCGTGTAAAGGAGGAGAAGGGACGTGCGATCCCCCTTGCGGTATCGGGTGCCTTCCATACCCCTTTTATGAAAGAGGCTTCCGGTGCGTTGAAAGATATGTTATGTAAACTTGAACCGAAGACGCCTTCAATCCCCCTCATCGCGAATCTTGACGGCGCTCCCTATCCGGCGCAAAAAGATGAGATCATCGCGCGAATCAGCGCCCAGTGCGCGAATCCGGTGCGGTTTGAAGATACACTCCGGTATCTTGCAAAAGAAGGCGTGGACACCTTCATCGAAGTCGGTCCCGGAAAGACGCTTTCCGGTTTCGTAAAAAAGACCCTGGAGGATGTCAGGATCTTTAACGTAAGTGATATGGAGAGCCTGAACGAGACCGTATCAGCGCTTAAGGAATCATAAAGAGAGTTCCGGAAAAGCGTTGTATGCCGGCGCGATGTAAAAAGAAAGACCACCGAACGGAGGAGGATATGTCAGAAGGAAGAACTGCAGTCATAACGGGAGGAAGCCGCGGCATCGGAGCCGCTATCGCAAACCGTCTTGCAAGGGACGGCGCGGATATTGCCCTGATCGCAACGAAGGATTCGGAAAGCGCCCGAAAGACCGTGGAGAGTATCCGCGCGCTCGGAAGAAAATGCGAGTTCTTTGCCTGCAATGTGGCGGATGAAGCGGAATGCTCCGCGACAGCAGGGGCGATCCTCGAGGAATTCGGCAGTGTCGATATCCTCGTAAACAATGCGGGGATCACAAATGACAAGCTGATGGTCCAGATGAAGGAGGATGATTTTTCGAAAGTACTCGAAGTGAACCTCCTCGGGGCCTATCATATGTCGAAGGCGTTTCTTCGGAGCTTTATGCGTAAGAAGAGCGGGCGGATCATCAATATCAGCTCTGTCGTCGGTCTGATGGGCAACGCCGGGCAGACCAATTACGCCGCGAGCAAGGCGGGGCTCATCGGCCTCACGAAGTCCATGGCGAAGGAATACGCGGCAAAGGGGATCACGGTGAACGCCATAGCCCCGGGCTATATCGAGACCGCCATGACGGGAGCGATGACTGACGGCGCCGCGGAGAAGATCCTTGAGAGTATTCCGCTGAAACGCGCCGGAAGTCCGGAAGATGTAGCGAACCTCGCGGCGTTCCTCGCGCAGGACGAGACTTCGTATATTACGGGGGAAGTGATCAAAGTGGATGGCGGAATGTACATCTGAGGATGAATATTTCGGGCGGACGGGCGGCGATCGAATATCCCTGAGCCGATTTGAAGTGCGTTTAGCGGAAGCGTCTGAGCCCTTAGCGCTGCTCAATTAAGAGGGGCGAATCGCGCAGGACGCGCGATTCAGGGATGACGATACATGGATGTAGCGTGAGACCGTGCCCCGACCGTTTCCGAGATTTCCCGGCAGCGCTTAGGGATCAGCAAACGCAGCTTCCATGAGGCGGTGGGATATTCAATCGCGCCCGCCGATGAAGATACAGATTAATCAAAAAGGAGAACATAAATGAACAGAGTAGTCATCACCGGTATGGGGATCATCTCCCCGGTCGGCAACGATATCGACACCTACTGGGAGTCATTAAAGAACGGAAAGTGCGGCATCGCCCCTCTTACCCGTTTCGAAAACCCCGACATCCCGGTGCGCGTAGCGGCCGAAGTAAAAGATTTCGACCCCATGAAATACTATGAGACAAAGACGGATGTGCGCCACGCGGATCTTACAATGCAATACGCGGTGGCGGCCGCTGAGGAGGCGGTATCTTCGAGCGGTATCTCCGGCAACGTGGATCCCGCCCGCTTCGGCGTCTATATCGGCTCCGGCATCGGAGGGATGACCACCTTTCTCGAGGAACACAATAACCTTCTGAACCGGGGGCCCGGTCGTGTTTCTCCGTATTTTATCCCGAAACTCATCGCGAATATGCCGACGGGTGTGGTATCGATCCGGCACGGCGCGAAGGGCCCGACCCTTCCCATCGTGACGGCCTGCGCCACCTCCACGAATACCATCGGCGAGGCCTTCCACGCGATCCGCTACGGCTACGCGGATGTCATTATCGCCGGCGGCACCGAGGCGTCTATCAATGAACTCGGGGTAGCGGGCTTCGTAAACTGCAAGGCCCTTTCCCTGGCGGAAGATCCGAACGCGGCTTCCCTGCCTTTTGACAAACGGCGGGGCGGCTTTGTCATGGGAGAAGGAGCGGCCATCGTCATCCTTGAGGAATATGAACACGCAAAGGCGCGCAACGCAAAGATCCTTGCGGAGGTCGCCGGCTATGGAAATACTGCGGACGCTTATCATATGACGGCTCCCGCTCCGGATGGCGAAGGCGCGATCCGTGCGATCCGTCTGGCGGTCGAAGAAGCGGAACTTAAGACCGCTCCGGAGAAGATCTATTTCAACGCTCACGGAACGGGTACCCATATGAACGATCTTATGGAAACACAGGCGGTCAAGGCTGTGTTCAAAGAGGATGCCTATAAGCTTCACGTCAGCTCCACGAAATCCATGACCGCCCATATGCTGGGTGCGACCGGAGCCGCGGAAGCCATCGCGGGCGTGCTCGCGATGAACGCGAATATCGTGCCTCCCACGATCAATCTGCTTGAGCCGGATGAGGAACTCGACCTTGATTATACGCCGAATAAGGCTGTGGAAACACTGATCGAGGCAGTGATCTCCACCTCGCTCGGATTCGGGGGACACAACGGCTGTATCGTACTGAAGAAGATCTGAATATGACATTCGTGCCGGAAACTTTGACCGGTAATCGTGAAAGGAAAGATCCTGATGAGTGAAAACCAGTGGACGGACAATGTGAATTTTTACGCGGAAGTATTTGAAAGGCTTTCGCTGACGGAACTGAGCGTCGAGGACGGAGAAAGGAAGCTTACGCTGAAAAAGGAACTGCCCCCGATGGCGCCTCCTCCGGGCATGCCCTTTCCGGGGATGGGGCCGGGGATGCCCTTTAGCCCGGGACAGGATCCGCATTCCGGCATGGCGGACGGCGGCATGACTGCGGGTGCAAATGCATCCGAAAAGAGCGGGATTCCCGCAGTGGAAGCCGGCTTCGACAAAGTCAAGGCACCGCTTCTCGGAATGTTCCACGCGGCATCCTCTCCGGATGCGATTCCTTACGTTAAAGTCGGAGACCGCGTGAACAAAGGGGACACGCTCTGCATCATTGAAGCCATGAAGATGATGAATGACATCCCGGCGCCGAGGGACGGCGTGATCGAAAAGATCTGCGTGAATGAAAACGAGATCGTGGAATACGGACAGACCCTGTTCCTGATCTCCTGAATGAGATCAAGCCGGCTACCGGCTTGAGAGAGGAAAGAATATGGATCGTGAGGAATTAAAAAAGATCCTTCCCCACCGGGAGCCCATGCTCCTTGTGGATGAAGCCGATGTCACAAAAGAGGGCGGCTTTGAGGGCCGTTATACCGTAAAGGGTGATGAGTTTTTTCTTCAGGGACATTTTCCCGGAAATCCCATCGTCCCCGGGGTGATCCTCTGTGAGATGATGGCCCAGAGTGCGGTTGTGATGTTCGCCGACCGTACGGAGGATCCGGATACGCTCTTTGTATACACCGGGATCAATAATGTGAAATTCCGCAAGAGCGTCCTGCCGGGAGATACGGTGATCTTCCGCGGAAGCCTTACAAGAGAAAAGAAGCCTTTTTATTTTATCCACGGGGAAGCATATGTGGGTGATAAGAAGTGCATGGAAGGAGACTTCTCCTTCGCGCAGACGAAAAAGAATGCCTGACGGAACGAAAGAATATGTTTGAGAAAATCCTGATTGCGAACAGAGGCGAGGTGGCGGTCCGTGTGATCCGTGCCTGCCGGGAAATGGGGATCCGCACCGTGGCGGTCTATTCCGATGTGGACAGGGATGCGCTCCATGTCCAGCTGGCGGATGAGGCCTACTGCATCGGAGGCGCACCCGTTTCCGAGAGTTATCTGAATTATAATGCGATCCTTATGGTGGCGAGGAAGACCCGGGCCAAGGCGATCCATCCCGGCTACGGCCTTCTTTCCGAAAACGCGGAATTCGCAGAGGCCTGCCTGAAGAACGGGTTTGCCTTTATCGGCCCTTCCCCGGAGGTGCTGCGCACCATGGGGGATAAGGACATCGCGCGAAGGACCATGAAGAAGGCGGGACTTCCCGTGATCGAGGGCACCGATCTTTTAAAGGATGCGGAGGAAGCAAAGAAGGCTGCGCGAAAGATCGGCTATCCCGTGCTTTTGAAAGCCCGTCTCGGAGGAGGCGGAAAGGGGATCCGGAAGGTGTTCGCGAAGGAAGACCTGGACCGGGCTTTTGCGGATGCCTCGGCGGAGGCGATGGAAGCCTTCGGGGACGGGACCCTTTATATGGAAAAGCTCCTTACCGGTGTGAAGCATATCGAGGTGCAGTTCATCGCGGACAGGGACGGCAAGGTCATGATCCTCGGAGACCGGGACTGCTCGATCCAGTACCGGAATCAGAAGCTGATCGAGGAGGCGCCTGCCCCCACCCTCGATGATATGACACGGCGGAGAATGTACAGAGATGCCGTTGCCGCCGCGAAAGCAGTGAAGTATCATACGGTCGGCACCATCGAGTTCCTCGTGCAGGGCAGGAAGTATTATTTTATGGAAATGAATACCCGGCTGCAGGTGGAGCATTCCGTGACCGAAATGGTATGCGGCATCGACATCGTTAAATGGCAGATCCGGACGGCCTTCGGCTGCCCGATCAAATTTGACGAGAAGGAGATCCGCACCACGGGGCATGCGCTCGAGTGCAGGATCTGCGCTCAGGATCCCGTGACCTTCGCACCGGCCTGCGGGACCATCAGGATGCTTCATGTGCCGGGCGGATTCCGGATCCGTTTCGACTCGGCCCTTTATCAGGGCTATGAAGTGAGCCCCTACTATGACGCCATGCTGGGCAAGATCATTACCTATTCGCGAACAAGGGTTGGGGCGATCCGGAAGATGCGGTCCGCCATTGCGGAGCTCATCGTACACGGGGTGACAAACAATACGGAATTCCACTTAAAGGCCATGGACCGTGAATCCTTTGCGGAGGGAGATTATACCACGGATTTCGTGGAAGATATTCGTTCCGGAAGTGAGAATGACGGAACCGGAAAGTCTTTGTAAGGTGAAGCAATGAATCTCAGGGATCTGTTCAAAAAAGCGGAAAACGAACTCGAAGACAGCGGCGGGATCCGTCCCGAGGAGTCGAATCTCTTTGAATGTCCTTCCTGTCATGAATATCCGGAAAGATCCGCGATCAGGGAGAACGATTCGGTCTGCCCGATCTGCGGACATCATTTCAGGATGGGAGCGAGAAGGCATATCCTTATGCTCTCCGACGGGGACGGATTCGAAGAGTATTATGCGGACACGGAAAGCACGAATCTGCTTGATTTTCCGGGATACGAAGAAAAGCTTAAGACTGCGATGGAAGCAAGCGGCGAAAAGGAAGGCGTGGTCTGCGGGAAGACTCTGATCGGAGGATATCCCGTGATGATCTTTGCCATGGATCCGAACTTTATGATGGGCTCCATGGGAACCGTTGTGGGGGAAAAGATCACCCGCCTTTTTGAAGATGCCGTAAAGGAAGGACTGCCGGTGCTCGGCATCACGGTATCCGGCGGCGCGAGAATGCAGGAAGGGATCCTTTCCCTGATGCAGATGGCAAAGGTTTCCGGGGCGGTGAAACGTCATTCCGAGGCCGGCCTTTTGTATATCACGCTTCTTACCAATCCGACCACCGGCGGAGTGGAAGCAAGCTTCGCAATGCAGGGGGATATCCTGATCGCTGAACCGGACGCCCTTATCGGATTTGCGGGGCCGCGGGTAATCGAGCAGACACTGAAGGAAAAACTGCCGAAAGGTTTCCAGCGCTCGGAAGCGGTGCTTTCCACCGGCTTTCTGGACGGGATCGTGCCGAGGAAGACTCAGAGGGAATATCTGACAAGGGTGCTGAAAATACATCAAAGACCGGAAGAAAACTGACTTTTCCGGGGCGCCGGGAGTGCTCAGGATACTTTTTACGGGGGCCAGCAATGACGGAATACGAGAAGATCTTACTGACAAGAGAAAAAACCCGCCCGACTGCACGGGATTATATTCTGAATCTTATTACCGACTTTACGGAACTGCACGGAGACCGCCGATATGGCGATGACCCGGCACTCATCGGCGGGATCGGTTTTCTTGATGATATGCCGGTTACCGTGATCGGGATCGAAAAAGGACATGATACCGGGGAAAAGATCAGCCGGAACTTCGGTGCGGTTCATCCGGAGGGATACCGCAAGGCTTTGAGGCTTATGCGGCAGGCGGAGAAGTTTCACCGGCCGGTGCTTACCATCGTGGATACGGCGGGGGCCTACTGCGGAATCGGCGCGGAAAAACGGGGACAGGGGGAGGCCATCGCCGAAAACCTGATGGAAATGATGAGCTTAAGGACTCCCGTTCTTTCCCTTTTTATCGGAGAAGGAGGATCCGGAGGCGCGCTTGCCCTTGCGGTGGCGGATGAGATCTGGATGCTCTCCAACGCCTATTATTCCGTTGTTTCACCGGAAAGCTGCGCAAACATCCTCTGGAAGGATCCGGAAAAGGCAGGAGAGGCGGCTTCCGCACTTAAGCTGTCGGCATCGGACCTCAGGGGCTTCGAGGTGATCGAGCGGGTGATCCGGGAGCCGGACGGCTACAGCGACGGGATGGCCGCACTGAAATTCTACGACCGGCTGCTGAAGGAGATCCGAGACCGGTTCCGGGCACTGCTTGCCGTCGATGGGGATAAGCTCCTTGAGCACCGTTATGAGAGATTCCGGAAGATCGGAAGAGTGGAGTGATACGAAAGATGAAGATATACGACCGTTTCTATACGGATACCTTTGATGAAGAGGGAAGGATCGCGGATATCCGGATCAACTGCCCCGACAGTTTCAATTTCGCCTATGATGTGGTGGATGAGATTGCGAAGGAAGAACCGGAGCGAAGGGCCATTGTCTGGCTTGACAAGTCCGGGGAGGAGAGGATCTTTACCTTCGGAGAACTTTCGGAGCTTTCGAACCGTGCGGCGAATCTTTTTCTTTCCCGCGGGATCCGGAAGGGCGACCATGTGATGCTGATTCTGAAGCGCCATTATCAGTACTGGTACGCACTGCTTGGTTTACATAAGATCGGAGCGGTGGCCATTCCCAGTACCCATATGCTGAAGGCTCATGATATTGCGTACCGGATTGAAAACGCAGATATAAAATTGATACTATGCACCCCCGAGGAGGGGATTCCGGACAGTATCCGGGAGATTTCGGACCGCTATCCCGGCGTGATCCGGATGGCGGTAAGGGGTTCCCTGCCGGATTTCCTTGATTTCGATGCGGAAATGCAAAAACAGCCCGGAACTCTTTCACGGATCGCGACGGATTCCCATGATCCGATGCTGCTCTACTTTACCTCCGGAACGACCGGAGAACCGAAGGGCGTGGTACATGACCATTCCTATGCCCTCGGACATGTGGTAACGGCTAAATACTGGCAGTGCTGCGTGGACGGAGGACTCCATCTTACCCTGGCGGATACTGGCTGGGGCAAGGCGGCCTGGGGCAAGCTCTACGGCCAGTGGCTTTCCGGCAGTGCCGTGATGGTCTACGATTATGACAATTTCTATGCGAACGAGATCCTCGGGATCATCGAGAAATATAAGGTAACGACCTTCTGCGCCCCGCCTACGATCTACCGGTATCTGGTACGGGCGAGAATCTCCGGTTACGATCTTTCCTCCCTTGCCCATACCGTAACGGCAGGCGAGGCTTTGAGCCCGGATACCCAGAAGGATTTTCTTGAAAAGACGGGTCTGCTCATTCATGAAGGCTACGGCCAGACGGAGACGACCCTCACCCTTGCGAATCTTCAGGAAGATCCCGTCAAACCGGGATCCATCGGCAGACCGACTCCGCTTTTCGATATGGATATCCTTACCCCGGAAGGAAAGAGCGCATCGCCGATGGAGGAGGGCGAGATCGTAATGATCCCGAAGAAGGAACAGCGCATGATCGGGCTCTTTTCCTGCTATCACGGCGATGAGGAGCATTACCGCGAGGTCTGGGAAGGCGGTGTCTACCATACGAAGGACATAGCGTACCGTGATGAGGACGGATACTATTATTTCGCTTCCCGCAAGGACGATGTGATCAAGTCGAGCGGCTACCGGATCGGCCCCGCGGAGGTTGAGAGCGTACTTCTGAATCATGAAGCCGTGCTGGAGTGCGCGGTGACGGGCGTACCGAGCAGAAAGCGCGGATTCCTGATCAAGGCCACCATCGTTCCCACGCCCGGATATGAGCCTTCCGACGAACTGAAGGCCGATATCAGGGATTTTGTCATGCACGAGGCTTCTTCCTACAAATGCCCGCGGGTGATCGAATTTGCCGAAAGCCTTCCGAAGACCGCAAACGGAAAGATCCGCCGGGATGTGATCCGCAACGCGGACAAAGACAGGCTTTATGACTGATTTTCCACGATCCTGGCAAGGACAGGTTCTATGACTGATCTGTCGCTATCCGGCTCATTCGGAGCATGGGAATGCTTCCGTATTTCCCGTATCACTTTTTTCGAATTAGTTGTTGACAAAGTCGGAAACAGGGGGGTATTATGAGAAAGGTATGAAAACGTTTTCCGAAAAGGAAAAGAATTTAATCTAGGGAGGAACATTATGAAGAAGAAAATTGTTGCAACACTTCTCTCGGCAGCAATGGTTTTAAGCCTTGTTGCCTGCGGACAGTCAGCAAACGATGCGGCAGCTGCTGTACAGGAAGCTGCGAGCACGGTTGAGGATGCGGCAGCGGATGTGGCGGACGCAGTCGATACGGCAGCCGACACGGCAGCCGATACGGCAGCCGATACGGTTGAGGACGCCGCTGATGAGACGGAAGATTACGGAACCGGTGAGATCAAGGTCTGGGTAGCGGACAATGTGGTTGATTTCACGAATGATCAGATCAACAAGTTCCTGGATGCGAATCCGCAGTTTGCCGGCTATACCTTTACGGTAGAAGCGGTCGGTGAAGGCGATGCTGCCGGAAACATGATCACGGACGTTGAAGCGGGCGCTGACATCTATGCCTTCGCGCAGGATCAGATCGCGCGTCTCGTTACCGCCGGCGCTCTCGAGGAAGTAGCTCCCGAGAACGAGGATGCGGTTAAGACCCAGAACGACGCGGGCGCTGTAGGAGCGGCTACGGTAGGTTCTACCTTATATGCTTATCCTCTTACTTCCGATAACGGATATTTCCTGTATTATGACAAGAGTGTCGTTTCCGATCCTTCGACCCTTGAGGGGATCATCGCGGACTGCGAAGCGGCTGGCAAGAACTTCTATATGGAGATCAACTCCGGCTGGTATCAGACGGCGTTCTTCTTCGGAACCGGCTGCGAACTCACCTATGATACGGATGATCAGGGTAACTTCACGAAGTGCAATGCTTCCTATGCTTCCGATCCCGGTGTTGTAGCGCTGAAGAAGATGATCGAGCTCAACGAATCCAAGGCATTCCAGAACGGTTCCGCCATCGGCGAAGCAACCAGTGTCGGCGCGATCGTGGACGGTACCTGGGACGCGGGGGCTGCCAAGGATCTCTTCGGTGACAACTATGCATGTGCAAAGCTTCCCACCTTTACGGGCGCTGACGGCAAGTCCTATCAGATGAGCGGTTTCGGCGG